>PXBQ01000547.1 GCA_003566875.1 Spirochaetaceae bacterium
GATTCGCTCGAACTCCTCGCGGTCTATCTCGCCCCTGGCGTAACGTTCCTCGGCGATCTCGAGGGACGAACGTCGCTGCGGTCCGGAAACCGAACCGCTCTTCCCACCCGCGTACCGCGTATAGAGGAGGTACCCGACAACGACTGCCACAATCAAAAATACGATTCCCATTCTTGTCCCCCGGTTGAGAATATACGAACGTATAGTCATTTGACCAAACCGGGAACTCTGCGTACCTTTTATTGGCCGCCGGCGCCGAACTGGCCGTCGAGGTTCTATACCCGTGGGAGACAGAACATGGAATATTACGTTTCGAGAACCGTGAACCATTCGTTCGACGAGACAATCGAGCTGGTGACCGAAGCTCTCGGGGTCGAGGGTTTCGGCGTCCTGACCGAGATTGATGTGAAGGCGACGATGAAGAAGAAGCTCGACGTAGAGTTCCGGAAGTATCGAATCCTCGGCGCGTGTAACCCGGCCTTTGCGCACAAGGCGCTCGTGGCCGAGGACAAGATCGGAACGATGTTGCCGTGCAACGTGATCGTCCAGGAATGGGGCGAGAACGAAGTCGAAGTCGCCGCGGTCAACCCGGTGAGTTCGATGCAAGCCGTCGAAAACAGCGCACTCGAACCGATCGCGCGTGAGATAAAAGCGCGACTCGAGAGGGTGGTGAAATCACTCTCGTGAAATCTCGAATGCCATCGTTACCGACTCTTTTTTTGTGACCGATGCCTCTATCCGGCGCTTGACCGTATGATCTCCGTATAGTATGTTATCAATCGATAACTACAAATCGTGGGGAGGATCGATGCGCGAGCTGACCGAACGACAACGCCAGATCATCGACCACGCAATCGAGATGATCGGCGAGAGTGGGCTGGCCGGTTTGACGATGCGCCGGCTCTCCGAGCGGCTCGGGGTCACCGAGCCTTCGCTCTACCGGCACTTCGAGAACAAGACCGCGATCGTCGCGGCGATGCTCCGGGTGCTCGAGGCCGAAACGTACGAGCGGCTTCCGCTCGACGGGGCCGCCACGCCGGACGCGCTGTCGGCGCACTTCGACCGGTTGTTCGCGTTACTGAGTGAACGCCCCGCGCTTGCGACGGTCGTCTTCCTCGACGAGTTTGCGGCTGCGGCGCCCGAGATCCAGGAGATGGTCCGCGAGCTTCTCACGAAGAACCGCGACCGGCTCGCGACCGCTCTCGCCGCGACCCGGCGGTCTGGTACATCGGAACGCACCGCGAACGCGGGAACGCTGCCGGACACGGACTCGCTCGCTACTCTGCTTCTCGGCGGCGTCCGGCTCGTCGTGCGCGAATGGCGGCTGGACGGCTGTCGCTGGGATCTTGGCGAGCGCGGGCGCCGGCTCGTCGCCGCCGTTACCGTTATGCTGAAAGGGAGAGAACAATGATCGAGGTTGAGTACGGCTATTCGCAGACCGGATCGATGACGATGGAGAAGATCGTCGACGACGCGCGGTCACGGTGTCGTCCCCAGAAGCAGGGCGGCCGCGCGCGCGAGCACCGCTAACTGCCCGTGGATGGCGCCGCTTCCATCCCGCTCCGTGGGGGTGCTGAGATGGTTTCGGTGGATCGCAGTGTGGGCGATTCCGTGAATCGACGCGTGGATGAAGTCCAGTAGGTCAGGGACCGGGACAACAGGGGCGAAAACGTTCCCGGCTACGCCGTCGAGTACGATCGCGCGTAGCTGCGCTTGCACGTACTCGAGCTCCGATACCTCGGCGAGTTGATCCTTGATTCGCGCGAAGCGTTCGGGTTCCCGCGCGTAGAGCGCCATAAGCTCAAGCCGGATACCGTCGCCCGCCGCTGCCTCGGTGTACCGGCCGAGATACTCCAGGAGCGATTCGATTTTTGCCCCGGGCGAGGCGCCGGTCGATACGATGTTTTCTACCTCTTCGCGGACTTCCCGTTCGGTCTTCGTCTCGTTCAGGAGTGCGACGAAAACTGAATCGATGTTGGGGAAGTAGCTGTAGACTCCTCCCTGGCTCATCCCGGACTCGACAACGATATCCCTCATCGTGACCCGGTACACGGGCGCCGCCCGGCAGATCCGTCTTGCCGCGTCGAGAATTTTGCCTTTTTGAGCGTCGATATGCGCGTCGTTAACTTTCGGCATTCTCTCGCTTCTTGCTCGTGGACCGTTCGTCGCGATCTGCTGCGTACCGCCGGATCGCTTCGAGCACGATCTCCGCGGAACGCTCGGCTCCGCGCTCGCTGCGGATTTGCTCCCCGAGAGCCGCGGACCGAGCTCGGACGTCGGCGCGCCGGCAGTACTCGATCGCGTCCGCGAGCCGTTCGCTCGTCAGTCGCTTCCGAGGCACGGGATTGGAGCCGACGCCGAGTTCGTGGACCCGAGCACCCCACGCGAACTGATCGTTGCCGTGAGGGACGATGACGCTCGGGATACCCGCGCGCAGCGCGGCCGCGGTGGTCCCCGCCCCGCCGTGATGGACCGCGACGCTCACCTTCGGAAAGAGCCAGGCGTGTGGTGCGTCGCTGATGAAATGAACGGCGTCGGGATCGTGAGAAGCGGCTACGTCCATTCCGCTCCACCCGGTGGCGAGTAGAGCCCTCGTGCCGACGCGCCTGAGCGCGTCGATGACAATCCTGGTTGTCTCGGCCGCGGCCGCCGCGTCACCGACGCTGCCAAACCCGACGTAGACCGGTGGCGCGCCGGAGCCGAGAAACCGCTGCAGCGCAGGGTCCGGAATGTACTCTGTTGGGGGGTCGAGGAACCAGTAGCCGTCGTGATGCGCCAGAGTCCTCCCGGGGCCCCCGCGGTGCCGGATCGAATCGGCACCCGGGCTCGGGAATACCGAAGGGCTGCACGACACGATCGTCGGATGAGACGCCGTGAGCTGATGGCGGAACGGCGCACCATATCCGTCGGGAAGCCGTCCATGTTTGTTCTTCCAGTACTGCGCGAGCGAACCTTTAATCATCATCCAGAAGCCGAGGGCAAAAATAGTGTGAGTCAGACGGTTATAGAGCGGTCCGAGCCGCGGCCCCGTGTAGAACAGAAGCGCCGGATACTCAGACGTCGGA
>PXBQ01000144.1 GCA_003566875.1 Spirochaetaceae bacterium
CTGAGCCAAAGCCTCGATCCGACGCGTCTCTTCGGGTGGGATCACGCCGGCGAAGTCGTTCACGATTCCGCGCGCGCGAGGAAGCGTCTGCGAAAATCCGGTCGCGGCGGCGAACGTAATAAAAACGATCACCGCGCTGAGAACCGCGACACCGCGGCACGGGTTATTGGTCCGCTTCATACTTATCCACAATCGGCACGAGTTCCGCGAACGCCTCGAGCAGCTCGGTCGCAACAGCCGCGGCGTCGTGTTTCTCACCGGCACGCATCTTGACCAACCGGTGAAACGGATCACCGGAGAATCCAAAACCCGTCGCCACACGATCGATAACTTCCGCGTGATCGGTCGGGATTTCGTTTTCGCCGGTCAACCGCAGCAGCGCACGAAAAACGGCCGTGACCGAGCCGGTCGCCTGGATCAACTCCGAGGTGAGCATCGGCCGGCGACCGTGCGCCGCAAGAACCAACTGCCGCAGCGAGATCACGACACCGCGGAGCTGATGTTCGATCTCGTGCCGGAGGTACCTGTTCGAGAACGTCACGTGCGTGGTCGGATCATCACCGTACAACACCCTATGGTTCGCGATGATGTCCATGTACTCCATCGGGAAGACGTCGGACGAGCGCGAAAACTCCGTCACGCTCATGATCAGCGGCGTGATCCGGTTCCGGTTGAAGAACCGGTACGCGTTCTTGCCGAGTCTCACTATGAGACTCGGATTGCTGTCCATCACAAGGATCAAAACGTTAATGTCCGAACTCTTCCGCACGTACGTGCCGGTCACGAAACTCCCGTACGCGACGACCGACGCAAGGCCCGGGCCGAAAACACCCGAGAGTATCCGGATGAGTTCGGCTTCCATCTCTTCTGTCTTTTCACTCATAGCGCCACCTGTTCCGATATTATATCGGTCTTGGGAGAAAAGGACGAGTCGTGCGGACCGCCGGTTGAACCGCCTCAGGGGAAAACGTGGAAACGTGTTGCAGTCGGAGCGTTAACTATTTACAATCGCTCGATATTAACTTGGCAAGGAGCAAGACGGATGAGTGACATGGTGGCGAACATTCTGACGGCCGCGGCAGTCGTTCTGAACGGAATCCCGCAGGGGATCCTCGCGCTGACGTTCGGCTTCGCGGCGTTTCCGACCGCGATCGCGTTCATTATCGGTGCTGTCGGATCTCTCGCGTACAACTCGGTCGCGACGATCTCGTTTCAGGCGGAGACGATCACTCTCGCCGGTACGATGGGCAAAGACATTCGCGAGCGCCTCAGCCTCGTGTTCTGGGGTGCGGTGTTCCTGCTGGTGCCGTCTCTTCTCGGTCTGAACCAGACAATCATCGCGTTCGTCGGCGAGGTTGTCGTGTTCTCGATGATGGCCGGCGTCGGGATCATGCTCGCGTACGTCGCGATCGATCTGCTGAAATCCGAGCCGATCTCCGGAACGGTCTCGATGGTGACCGCATTGATCGTGTGGCTGATTACTCGGGATCTCGCGAACACGATCATCATCTCGGTCCTCGTCTCGGCCGTCGTGTACGTCGTCGTCCGGTACGTCCCGTCGATTCAGAAAAAGCTGAACATCGCCGTCGAGGACCCGACGATTCACCCCGAGAACGAGCGGTTCCGGTTTGGAAACATCGAGTGGGCGTTCTGGAAGAACAAACGGATCTTTGTCGCGGCGCTCTCGATCGCGTGTCTCAACATCGGAGCGAACATCTCGTTCGGCCTCATCACCGGGAGCATCGCGGGCGCCCCGACGAACGTCGATCACCTCGCGGTGTACTCGAGCCTCGCGGACATCGGATCGAGTCTGTTCGGAGGCGGCCCTGTCGAGGCGATCATCTCGGGCACCGCGACCGCGCCGAATCCGCTTCTGTCGTCGGTTCTCATGATGGCGGTGATGGCCGCGATCCTCCTTCTGAAGCTGCTTCCGGTAATCGGCAAGTTCGTGCACCGCTCGTCGATCGCGGGTTTTCTGTTCGTACTCGGCGCGTTTGTGACGTTCTCGACGAACATGGCAGATGCGATCGCGACCGCCGGACCTTTCGCGGGGCCGTACGGCTTTGGTCCCGCGGGCATCGTGATCGGCGCGACGGTGCTCGTGACCGCGCGGTTCAACCCATTCTTCGGCCTGTTGTCGGGCCTGGCGCTGAAGCTGATACTCGGGCTGTGACGATGCAGTACTACACGCTACGCGTGGCGGGTCTCACACGCCGTCTGCCGCGGATCGCGGTCAGCGACTCGCTCGAGATCGCGAGCTTCGTGATGCTCGGCGACACCGAGCTGATCGAGCGCTCGGCGCACGCGCTGTACGAGCACGCCGGATTCCCGAAGTTCGACATCGACGTACTCGTCTGCCCCGAAGCGAAGGCGATCCCACTCGCACACGCGCTCGCGAAGCTCACGCAGGTGAACTACGTCGTCGCGCGCAAATCTGTCAAGGCGTACATGAACGACCCGATCGTCGAGAAAGTCAAGTCGATCACGACGACCGACGAGCAGCTGCTCGTGCTCGACGGTTCCGACGTCGCGACGATCCGCGGCCGAAACGTCTGTATCGTCGACGACGTTGTCTCGACCGGCGGCTCGCTGACCTCGCTCGAGAAACTACTCCAAAAATCGGGTTGTCGCGTCGTCGCAAAGGTCGCAGTTTTGCTCGAAGAAGGCGGCTACGCGGGCGACGATCTGGTGTACCTCGAACGCCTGCCGGTCTTTCCGCGAGAGAGCTGAAGCCCTCGGGCCTTTCATGACTGGATTTGTCATGTACAACACGTTATACTCGGAGTGGGAGGTGTTATGGTAAACAAGCGAACCTCGATCCCACTCCTTTTTTTGACCATCTTTTTCCTGTCAGCCTCGGCTCTGTTCGCCGCCGACGGCGTTATCACGTACATAATCGGTTCGGTTCAGGTTGTCAGCGGAGGCCGGGAAAGCTCGGCGGTTATCGGACAGGACGTCTTTGAAGGTGATATCGTCCGCACCGGCCCCGACGGACTCGCGATCGTTCAACTCAGCTCGGCGGGTGAGATCAAACTCCGTCAGAGCTCCGAGATAGGA
>PXBQ01000397.1 GCA_003566875.1 Spirochaetaceae bacterium
CCTGCTTGTACATGATCAGGATCGCGATGATGATCATGCCGAGTTCGACGAGCACGTAGATGTTGAAGATATCGCCGCTGAGAAACATACCAATCAGCGCGGACTCGAGAAGAACAAACAGAAACAAAAACGTCTTGTCGAGATACTCCGCGCGCGTACTGAAGAGAAACGTCCCGGCGAAAAACACACCGGTCAGCAGCACAAGAGGCGCCGAGTAGATGTCCGCGACGAGCTTGATCGCGATCCACCGCGGCCACTCGGCCATGTACTGGACAACTTCCCCGCCCCACCGTACTTCGGCGAAGATCGCGGTAGCAGCGACGACGATACCGACGTTTACGAGGAAGAGGAGCCGGTGGTACGCGTTTCGCGGCAGGAAGTACCCCGCGGCACCCGCGATCACCGGGATCACGACGATAATGTGGAGAGGGAGAATCGGCAACACGCTACTTCTCCAACCGGCGGATCAAGATCTTCCAGTCCGCGGTCCCGTAGCGGTACGCGACGCGCATGTACATCGCGAGACACATTGCGATGACCGACACGCCGATGACGATCGCCGTGATCATCAAAGCTTGCGGTACCGGGTCGGCCATGTACTCGACCGGCGTCGATGAGATCGGTGGCTTCGCGCCTTCGGGATAGTTTGCCATCATGAAGAACGTGATCGCACCGATATCCATGATTCCGACCGACATGATCGTCTTGATGATGTTCCGTTGAGTCATCGCGCCGTACAGCCCAAGAAAAAAGAGCCCGACGGCGAGGTCGGAAATCTGAAGCTGGTTTATAAATGCCACGTTTTTCCGACTCCTTGGAAAAAAGCGAATCTCAGAACCGCGACGCCGAGGCCGAACCCGACCTGAACGCCGATCAAGACGTCCATCGTCGTGAGGTACAGAGAACGAAACTCGGGGTTTCGCGCGATCACACCCGTGAACAACACCGCGCTCGGCGCGATCACGATCAGCGCGAGGAAGACGCGCTGGATCGAGTGCAGCGTCTCGGTATCGGTATCGTCGACGGGGTACACGACGTACCGCGCGACGAACAGCGACGCGAGCACGCTACCGCCCTGGAATCCGCCCCCCGGCGTGTAGTGACCGTTCAGAATCACGTAGAAGCCGAACAGGAGCATGAACGGATACAACAGCCCGACGACCATCTGCAGGACGATCGATTCATCGGTCGGCATCGTATCACTCACTGGGCCGCTCACTGGACTGCTCCCCGGTCGCCTCGGTCTGGTCCACCGACTCGAGCTCATCGCGCGCGCGAAGGTCGGCAGCGCCCGGAAGAAACTGTTTCATGCCGATGATCGCGGTCAGGAGGATGAGCGCCTCGAACATCGTGTCGTACATCCGGTAGTCGAGCAGGATCGCCGCGACGGCGTTTTTCGCGTGCGTATCGTCTTCGAAGTTCTCGATCATGTAATCGTACATGTACGGATCGAGCTTCGCGGCGTGTTGAGTCGTTACCGCGGTCACAATGACAAAAACGCCGATCACGAATACCGCCGATGCGATGTACCTCATTCGGAGCCCTCCGCGACGTACCGACCGAAACGCAGCATCGATGCTTCGCCGCGCATACGAAGCATCATTTCCAGCTCGAGCATCACGTAACTCTCATCCTCGGTGTACGCGGAGAATCCCTCGTCGTCTTCCACCACGACGAGATCGTACGCCGGATCGAGAACGGCCTGATCGAGAGACACCGGTACGAAAACGACCTGAAGCTCGAACTCGCGCAGAACGAAGAAATCTCGAATCTCGCGCAGAGCCTTCGCGCGCTCGACGTGGGAGATGTACGCATCGGCCAATCGATCGCGGTCGCCGGTGCCGACGACCGCGACGGTGTACACCCTGCTGCGTTTGAGAGCCGCGAGGTATAAAAGCGTTACCAACCCACTTCCGATCACTGCCTCCGCGATCGCGAGCTCCGGAGCCGCGTACAACAAGTACAAGAACGCACCGAGCAGCGAGAATACCGCGAGGTACACGATCGAAAGCCGAAGAACCTTGCTATGAATCGCGAGCGCGGCAAATACGCCCATCATCAGAATTGTGCCGATCTCAACCACGGTCGTCCCTCAGTTTGGTCACGGTTCGAGTACGGTATCCGCTCACCCACGCCGAGCGAGCGATAACGTGTGCGCTTGCCGCAACCGTGACGAGCTCAAACAACAGGATGATCGCGAGTTTGACGGCGGCAGGCGAGAGCCCCGTCACGACTATCGCTCCGATCGCGACGGTCACGAATCCCATCGCCTCGATCTTCGACGTCACGACGATCCGCGCGTAGAAGCTGTCGAGCCGAAGCACCGTGTACACGCCGAACACCGTGATGAGAAGTCCGAGCGCGATGAGGCCCTGCCCGACGATCACGCGCGCGGCGGCGAACCCCATGTTACAGCGCCCCCCGGCGCTCGACGAAACGCGCCAACAGAACGGTCACGAGAAACCCGAGAATCGAGAACAACAGAGCCAGATCGAGAATGTAGCTCTCGTCGATCGAGAGCGAGGTGATGATCACGCCGAGCGTGATCTTGCTTGCACCGAGCCCGACGCCGAGCATGCGGTCCCAGATTGTCGGACCGATCACGACGCGCACGAGGCTTCCGACCGTCGAGATGCCGATAACGATGATCGCCGCGGTGTAGAAGTCCATTACGCATCGCCCTGGTGCACGGCCTTGTGCGCGGGGATGAACACGCGCTCGAATCTGCCTTTTATCATCTCCGCGGCCTCGTCGGCGTCGTCGGTGAGGCACTCGATCCAGACGACGCGGAAGATCCCCTCGCCGTGATGAATCGTGACGGTACCGGGGGTGAGAGTGATCGCGTTCGCGACGAGCACGCCGTGAAACGGATTTGTGATCGCGGTCGGCAGCTCTACCACGCCGACGTCGATCTTGCCGGCGAGAGTTATGTAAATCGCGTGAATTCCCGCCCGAAAAATCTCGACGATCAACACGCCGACGTATCGGAGGACTGTAATCGGGTGCAGCCTGAAAACCGTATGATACGGTGCCTTCAGCAGGTAACGATTCG
>PXBQ01000262.1 GCA_003566875.1 Spirochaetaceae bacterium
ACCCGAGGTGCAACACAACTTCGGCCGCATCCTGCGAGCCGCCGATGCGGGCGGAGAGATCCAGATCGTACGCCGAAAACACGTTGTCGCGCGCGCCAAAGAGATCTTCGGTGAAGGGGAGGGCGTGCCTCTGACTCAACACGTCGAGCAAGACCGCGGCGGACTGGGCATTCCTGAGCCATAGCTATCGGCTGAGCGTCGGTCTCCGCTTCCGGACTTCTATATCGGCGCCCACCGCCACGCACCGTCGTGCGGAACGACTTTGCCCAAGCTCGGGAACGGCGCGAAGTGCTGGAACAAAACGAGCCAGTCCAGAGCGGCCGCCTGCTCCGCGACCCGGCGCTTCGTCGCGTCGGCCGCCACCGGATCGACGTCGTAGCGGTCCGGGGTCCAGTCTGGATGCTCGAGGTGGATCGGAAACACCACGGCGTCGGCCCCGAACACGAGCGTCGAGGAACAGGAGGTGAAAGTGACCATGCTGTGCCCCGGCGTGTGACCGCGAGCGTCGACGAGCATCACCCCGGGTACGATCTGCGTATCATGCTCGACCAGCGATATGCTCGACTCGAGCGGCCGGAGCTTCGTCCGTGCGAGATCTACGAAGGCCTGTGGGGCCTTCGTCGCGGCGTCGTCGGAAAACCAGAACTCCCACTCGAGTCGAGGGATAAAGTGGCGGGCCTTCGGGTACTGCGGACGCCCCTCCGCGTCGAGCAGCCCACCAATGTGGTCGGGGTGTGCATGGGTCAGGATCACCACATCGATCGTTTCTAGCGGGACGCCGGCCTTGCGGAGGTTTGCCGGAAGCATTCCGGTCGTCGGGAGGAATCCACCGGCGCCCGTGTCGACGAGCACCTGATGCTCGCCGGTGTTCACGGTCAGGAAGGTGTAAGGCGTGGTCAGAAGCTTGGTCGTGATGCCGAAGCGTACGAGCGCGGCGCGCAACTCTTCCGGCGACGCGCCGATGAAGAAATCGGCCGGCTCGTACTCGTGCCATCCGTCACTCACTGCCGCACATTGAAACTCACCTACACGAAACAGGAAGTAATCATGCATCGTCCCCTCCAACGTCGATCGAAGCATCTACACAGCGGCAGACTGCTTGACGAGCTGCTCGGCGTACTGCGAAACCGACTTCAGGCCCGTCTGCAAGAGATACTCTTCCGGTCTCATCTTGAACGCCGGCGCGGTCGCGTATGCGATTTGCAGCATCGCCACGCTCTCCTGTATCTCATTGTCGGCTGTCGCGAGCTGCTTCTGAAGCGACTCGACCGGGACGTGCTGCACGTCCCACTTCCGCCCGCTGCGCTTCTCGAAAATCGCGACGACTTCGAGCGGCGTGAGCGAATCCGGCCCCCCCACCGGAAGGGTCGCGTTCTTCGCCTCCGGCCGGGACGTCGCCTCGCACGCGGTTCTCGCGACATCAAGGTAACTTACCCAGGACATCGGATTTTTCCCGTCACCGTAGATGGTCACCGATCCGGTGGTATAGTCGAATCCAAGCGCCGGGCTCAGCCACACCTCCATGAAGTAGTTCGCGGCGAGGATCGTGTACTCCATCCCGCTTCGCGCCAGATGCCGCTCCGCCGCCACCTTTGCTTCGCCGAGCCGATACGTCGGCTCCGGTTCGTGCGGGAACGAGGTGTGGACGAACCGCTTGACGCCTGCCTGTTTCGCGGCATCGATCAGTCGGATCGTTCCGTCGCGGTCGACGTCGCCAATCGTATTCCCCTCCTTCCGGCTGAAGGGCATCGCGGACACGGTCTTCACGACAGCGTCGACACCGCGACAGGCCGCCGTCAACGACTGTCCGTCGCGAAGGTCGCCTTCAACGACCGTCACGCCCGACGCCCTCAGCGCCGCGACGTTCGATTCGTCGGACGTACGCCTGACGAGCCCTCTGACCTCGTCGCCCCGGGCGGCGAGCAGACAAGCTGCTTCACCGCCTACCATCCCGGTTGAACCTGCTACCAATACTCTCATGTTTCCTCCCCGAGGGACCGGTGACCTGCCGGTTTCCGACTTGTCGGCTCCTGCCACTCCGGTCATGATTATTTCATGATAACTGCAGATCGTTACGAGTTCGTTACAAGTCCAGCTCGACGCCGTAGCGCTCTACCGTGACGACTTCCTGGCCGGGTTCACGCTCAAGGGCTCGGTCGAGTTCGACGACTGGCAGGTCTTCCAGACCGAATCGTTCCGCCGGCAACAGAGCTTCCTGTTGGACGCGCACTTGCGGTGTTTGCGGCTGGCGAACGATTACGAGCGTGCCGTAGAGGCGGCCCTCAACTGGGCGAGGTTTGACCCGCTGGACGAGAAGCCGCAGCGTGCGCTGATGGAGCTTTTCGCGGACCGCGGAGAACGCGGCGCCGCGATGCGACAGTACGAGACATTTCGGGCCCAGCTCGAACAGGAGCTGGACGCCGAACCGTCACACCGGTTGAGCGACCTCTACGACGGTATAAGGACCGGTCGGTGGGCGACGAACGATTCCGGTGGTCCGAACCGGGAAGCTCCGAAGATCGCGCGCGGAGTGGGATCCCTCGTGTCTGCCGCAGATCGGCATCCGGCGACGGTGCTTGTGTTGAGGCTGATCGGAACTCCGCGAGCCGAAGACGCCGCGACCGGCTTCATGAGCGCGCTCTACGGCATAGCCTTACGTTACGGCGGACGGATCGAGCACCAGTCAGGAATGAGCGTTCTCGTGGTCTTCGGACGATCGGCGACCCGTGAGAACGCGCCGGAACTCGCTGTCCGGGCGGCGCTCGAGGCAAAGACGGCGGGACGTCGAAACCGACAGAGCTTCGCGGCAGGGATTTCTTCCGGGCTCATCGATGTATCGTCGGGGCCCGAACAGCCGGGTTCGGGTAGCGTGGCCGGACGCGCGGTTCACGAGGCGTATCGTCTCGCAGCGCAGGCAGCACCGTACGAGATCGTCGTGTCGGAGGCGACTTTCCGCGCGACGCGCGCATCGGTGCGATACGCGGCCCGTCGGTCCGGCCGAGGAGATCCTCCTTTCCGGCATGTGCGGTCGCTCCACGACGACCCGCGC
>PXBQ01000287.1 GCA_003566875.1 Spirochaetaceae bacterium
GCTTCGCGCTTCTTTCGGGGTTCGACGTCGCCGAGGCCGACCGCGGCAAAGCGACCGAGAAACTCGTCGAGTCTCTCGTCGAGATCGGAGGCGAGCTCAAGAAGCACGCCGATATTCCGCTCGTGCTCGAGACGTTCGACCGGCTCACGTACGGCAAGAATCGGCTGATCGGTCCGAACGCCGAAGCGGCCGCCGTCGCTCGTGAAGTCAGAAAGTCGGTCCCGAAGTTCGGTCTCATGATCGACCTGAGCCACCTTCCGCTGCAGGGCGAGACACCGTCCGAGGCGTGGGACGCGGCGGGACCGTACGTCGTGCACGCGCACATGGGGAACTGCGTCATGGGCAAACCCGATCACCCGATGAACGGTGACGAGCACCCTCCGTTCTGCGATCCCGCGGGCGAGAACTGCGTCGCGGAACTCACCGAGTACCTCTCGGTGCTGCTCAAGAACGGGTACCTCGACAAGACGCGCCGCCCGATCCTGAGTTTCGAGGTCTGTATCTACGGCGACTTGACGCGCGACGCGGTGATCGCTCAATCTAAGGAAACACTCGATGCAGCGTGGAGGAACGTATGAAGATAGTGGTACTCGACGGATATACTCTCAACCCGGGTGACAACCCGTGGACCGAGGTCGAAAAGCTCGGCGATACGACCGTGTACGACCGCACCCCGGCCGACAAAATTCTCGAACGCGCGAAAGACGCCGAGGTCGTGCTGACGAACAAGACTCCGCTGACGCGCGAGACGTTCGACAAGTTGCCTCAGCTGAAGTTCGTCGGCGTGCTCGCGACCGGGTACAACGTCGTCGATACCGACGCCGCGCGCGCGAAGGGGATCCCCGTTTCGAACGTACCGATCTACGGAACCGACTCGGTCGCCGAGTACGTCTTCGCGCTCGTGACAAACCACTTCCGCCGGCCGGTGTACCACGCCGAGCTCGTCCGGAAGGGCGGATGGCAGAAGTCGGGCGAGTTCTCGTTCTGGGAAACGCCTCTCGCCGAGCTCTCGGGCAAGACGATCGGAATCGTCGGGTTCGGCCGGATCGGCCGGCGCGTCGGTGAGATCGCGGCGGCGTTCAAGATGAACGTGCTCGCGTACGACGTGTACCACGGCAATCCGCCGTCATACGCGTTCGAGTGGGCCGAGATCGACGCGCTCGCGGCGAAGAGCGACGTCGTGACGCTTCACTGCAACCAGACTCCGGAGAACACCGGGATGGTGAACAAGGCCCTGATATCCAGGATGAAACCGACCGCGCTCTTCGTGAACACCGCGCGAGGCGGACTCGTGAACGAGGCGGACCTCGCCGAAGCGCTCAACGCCGGGAAGATAGCGGCTGCCGCGATCGACGTCGTCTCGACCGAACCGATCCGCGACGACAATCCGCTCCTCGGCGCGCCGAACGCGATGATAACGCCGCACATCGCGTGGGCCGCGAAGGAAGCGCGCATCCGGCTCATGCAAACGACGGCCGAGAACATCCGCGCGTATCAAAGCGGCTCGCCGATCAACGTCGTGAACGCAGCGAAGTAAGGCCCGTTCCGGGCGGTAACACCCGTTCGGAGCGGCTGCATCCGCCCGCGGCGGCCGCGCTTGGCGGTTAGCGGGCTTCCGCGCCGTGTAAACGACGCGGCGCAGAGTCGTTCGGCGTAGCCGCGAGACGCGCGGAGCAGTTCGGGCAGACCCCGTACACGATGACACCACCGTCACGATCGATCTCGAACCCGCTGTTCTCGGCCGCGTGCCGGAACAGCACGTCGACCGAGTCGGTGCGCACGTCGGCGATGTTTTCGCAGTACCGGCACACGACGTTCACGTGCGGGCGCGTGTCGATCTCGTAGTGCGTGTGATCGTGATTCGCGATGTCGAGTCGCGCGATCAAACCGAGTTCGCGCAGCGTATCGATCGTATTGTACACCGTCGCCTGGCTGATCATCGGGAACGTGCGACGCACTTCGTTATACACGTCGGTCACGGTCGGGTGTCCGGGATGTGCCGCGAGGATTTCGCAGATAGCCGACCTCTGCGCGGTCCTACGTTTGCCGGCGCGTTCGAGGCTTTCGAGCAGGTGACGCGTGAGATTTGAGTCGGTATTTTTTTGGTCCGGGTCTTTCTTTACACTCATTATTGATTCAACAATACAGCCGAGCAGACGCCCGGTCAAGTCTGTACCGTCGACTGAATTGACATCGGGATCGGTTTTTATTTACTATCACAGTCTACACCACGAAACAACGCCACGATACAGTACGCCGTCTGTGCTGGGCCGAGGGGGAACAATGGCTAATATCGGTATATTCTTCGGATCTTCGACCGGAAACACGCGCGACGTATCGGAAAAGCTCCAGAGTGCCTTTGGTGTAGAAACCGCAGATCTGCATAACATCGCCGATACGGAGATCGAAACCCTCACCCGGTACAAAAACCTGGTTTTTGCCGTTTCGACGTGGGGCGCCGGCGATCTGCAGGACGACTGGGAAGACTTTTTCCCGAACCTCGATAGCGTCGATTTCACCGGGAAGAAAGTGGCGGTGATGTGCCTCGGCGATCAGGAGAACTACCCCGATGCTTTTGCGGATGCGATGGTGATCCTGACCGATAAAATCGCCGAGCTCGGTGGAACTGTCGTCGGGGAAACGTCAGTCGAAGGGTATAGTTTCGATGTGTCAAAATCCGCGCGGAACGGCAAGTTCGCGGGTCTCGTGATCGATGAGGACAGCCAATCCGACAAGACCGATCAGCGAATCGGGAAGTGGGTCGACCGGCTCCGAACGGCCTTCAAGTGATCGATCTTCACCCTTCGCGTCACGACCGATAGCCGTCCTCGCCTCCCGCGGCTTGGCATTGCGTGGGAAAACCGGTACATTATACACGTTAAATCCACTCAACAATTTCCTCGGGCGGTTTTTTGGGTCCGAGTCGGCATAAGGACGGGCAACATGACCGGAAACACAGACACGGGCGCCGGCGCGACCGACGCGTGGGCGGGCTTTGAACGCGGCAGGTGGTGCAGTCACATCGACGTGCGCGACTTTATTCAGA
>PXBQ01000185.1 GCA_003566875.1 Spirochaetaceae bacterium
CGTACCGGTTCCGACCCGGAGAAAAGGTCGGAATCATCGGCCCGAACGGTTCGGGCAAATCGACCTTTCTCGACGTGATCGCGGGACGGACCGAGCCCGACCGTGGTACCGTCGAGCGAGGCGAAACCACGGCGTTCGCGTACTTCGATCAGACCGGAGGCCGCGTCGACACGCAGAAGACCGTGCTCGAGTACATGAAGGACGAGGCCGAGCGCGTCCGGGTTAACGCCGAGACTACGCTTTCAGCGGAGCAGTTCCTCGAACGTTTTCTCTTCCCACGCGCGATGTTCGCACAACCGCTCGAGAAGCTCTCGGGTGGTGAGTTCCGGCGGCTTACGCTCGTCCGGCTGCTCGCGACAGCTCCGAACTTCCTGCTGCTCGACGAACCGACAAACGATCTCGACATCGATACGCTGCGCGTGTTCGAGCAGTACCTCGAAGAGTTCGACGGGTGTGTGCTGATCGTCTCGCACGACCGCGCGCTTCTCGACCGGTTGACCGAGTCACTCTTCATTTTCGGCGGCGACGGGTCGATTGTTTCTTTCGTCGGCAACTACGAGATGTACCGCGCATCGCGCGACCGCTCCGCGGAGACGGCCGCACGGAGCAGGAAGCGCACCGCCGCTCCCGGCCCCGAACGATCGGAGACGCGTTCCGAGGCGCGCGCGGGCGACCGCTCGGCGCGGCTCGGACTGTCGTTTCGCGAACAGCGCGAGTACGAGCGGCTTCCCGATGAGCTCGAGCTGATCGAGAACGAGATCAAGGAACTCGAGTCGTTCTTTGCCGACGCAGCGCTCGATCCCGGCACTCTTGAGGAGAAGACGCGACGGTATCACGAACTGCGCGACACCGTCGAGAAAAAGACCAAACGCTGGGAAGAGCTCGCCGAGCGCGCCGAAGAGTAGCCGTTACGCGGCATTAGCCTCATACGATCCCGAAACCGCGTGGTATCTCAGAAAAAACTTGCAAAATTGGTATAGTCCGGTTATAATTGGACTATAGCTAAACCAAAGATGTGATCCAATATGTCCGCGCCGGGAGGCACGCCGTGGAGTGGAAAATCGGTATCGATAGAACGCGCGATGTCCCGGTGTATCGACAGATCATCGAGAGGGTGACGCGCGTCGTGCAGAGCCAAGAGTTGAAACCGGGCGACCGGCTGCCGACCGAACGCGAACTCGCCGAAGAGATCGGTGTCGCGCGCGGTACGATCGCGAAGGCGTACGAAGAGCTCGAGCGCGACGGAATCGTCGAGGTGATTCGTGGCAGCGGCACGTACATAGCCCAGACCGCCGGCGCGAATACAGCGGGCCGCAAAGAACACGCGATGGAGCTGATCGAGTCGATGATGCAGGGGATGCTCGAACTCAATTTTTCGCTCTCCGAGATACGCTCGTACGTTCTCGTGAAGCTTCTCGAGAAGGAAGAACAGCTCAAGGAGTTCAACCTCGCGGGCATCGACTGCAATCCCGAGGCGATGGCGATTTACGAGAATCAGCTGTTATACGTCTCGCGCTCGTGGATGCACAAATTCCTGCTGCCGGACCTCAAGAAGCACCCGAACCCTGAATCTCTTTTGGCCGGGTTTGACCTCATTCTCACTACCTCGACGCATTACAAAGAGGTGCTCGGGCTGATCCCTGCTCTCAAAGCCAAGGTCTTTCAAGCCGCGGTCGCTCCGAGTCCTGACACGATTGCGTCGCTCGCGACGCTCGGAAGCGCGAGTCGGATCGCCGTTTTGACGATCAGCCCACGTTTCGGCGAGATAATCCTCCGCAAACTGCACGAGCTTCAGCTGACGCCGAACGTCGTCAGACACGCGCTCGTGAGCGACAAACCTGACCTGCTCGAGTTCCTCGCCGACGTCGACGGCGTGATCATCCCACCCGGAGTCTCGTTAGAACAGCTCCCGAACCATCGGTCGGCGCTGCCTCGGTTCAAGGAACGCGCGGGATGGTTCCTCGAGTTCACGCATCAGATCGAACGGGGATCGTTGATCTACCTCGAGGAACGGATCTCAGAGCTCTTGACCGGGTAGGAGGCGACGATGGACCGGCCCGTAATCGTTCTTGGCGTGATCGGCAGCGACTGCCACGCCGTCGGAAACAAAATCCTCGAAGCGGTTTTCACCGAAAAAGGGTTCGCGGTCGTGAACCTCGGCGTGATGGTGAGCCCCGATGAGTTCATCGACGCCGCGCTTGAGACCGGAGCGTGCGCGATGCTCGTCTCGTCGTTGTACGGGCACGGTGAGATCGACTGCGCGGGGTTCCGAGACCGATGTATCGAGCGCGGGATCGGAGATATCGTGTTGTACGTCGGCGGAAACCTCGTGATCGGCAAACACGACGCGGGTGAGGTGGAGAACCTCTACCGATCGATGGGGTTCGACCGCGTTTTCGGCCCCGACGCCGATCTCGACCGCGTCGCGGAGTTGCTGCGCGGCGATCTCGAGGCGGCTGTGGTCGGTGCCGAATGCAACTGATCGCGGTCGATATCGGCTCGACGTGGACGAAGGCCGCGTTGTTCGTACGCGAAGAGCGGCGTGTCGTGTGTCGACGCCGGAGCGCCGTGCCGACGACGACCGAGAGGCTGAGCGAAGGTTTCGACGCGGTCGTCAAGGACGTCTGGACCGGTGTCGGTGGCCCGCGCGTGCCGTCCGACCCGTCGATCGTATGTTCGTCGTCGGCGAAGGGCGGACTCTCGGTCGCCGCGGTCGGGATCGTGCCCGACCTCACGCTGAAAATGGCGCACCGGACCGCGTTGTCGGCCGGGGCGCGGATCGAGTCGGTCTTCTCGTACGAGCTCACGTCGGCCGATCGAGCTGCTCTCGAGTCTCTCGCGCCCGACATTATCCTGTTCACCGGCGGCACCGACGGCGGCAACTCCGAGTTCATCAAAAAGAACGTCGGGGCGCTGCGCGAACTCACGATCAGGCCGCACATCGTGTTCGCGGGCAACAGGTCGATGGCCGATTTTGTCACGCGTGAACTCGCGGACTTTCCGGTGGTCGTGACCGAGAACATCCTGCCGGACCTGAACA
>PXBQ01000278.1 GCA_003566875.1 Spirochaetaceae bacterium
CGCCGCGTTCGACCTCGAACGAAACGCCGTCGACGGCGGTGATTGTGCGAATGCTCGGATGCACCAGGGAACGGAATGCAGCGCCGAGACCGGGTAACTTCTGTTTGGTCCGAAACTCCTTGCGGAGAGAACGAACCGAAACGGCGGAAGCCACGGCGCCTATCGCGTAATGAGGTATACGACCGGTAGGACAGCGCCGATCTCAACCGCGAACGTTCCCTGATTGTCGAGCGCGGAATCGACCGAGCGAGCGAGAAGAATCGTCGTGTTCGAACGACCGACGGCTTTCACCGAATCCTCCAGATCAGACGGAAAAAATACCGGAAATGTTGAAAAAGAGTCAAGCCGGTGACAGAGAGACGCCGCTCGGGATTCTGCGTCTATCGAGGGGTCGATTTACAACTCCGGGCATCTACGGTACGGTACGGGCGGACCCAGACCAGTTCATCAAACGGAAATCTGAATGGCAAAAACCAAAGTCGTGGCGCAGCACCGTGGCTATTACGTGCGCTTGATACTCGCAGTTGCTTTTGTTCTGCTCGTAATCGGCTACACGTGGATCAACCACGGGCACCTCAGTTTGAGCCTCGTCGTCGCCGCTGCATTCGGCGCGTACATGGCACTCAATATCGGAGCGAACGACGTAGCGAACAACGTCGGACCGGCGGTCGGCGCGCGAGCGATGCGACTGTTCACCGCGGTCGCGATCGCGGCGTTCTTCGAGGCAGCGGGCGCGATCATCGCCGGCGGAGCGGTTGTCGGTACCGTCGGAGGCGGAATAATCGACTCGAGTCGGCTCCGCGATCCTGATGCGTTTATCTGGCTCATGATGGCCGCTCTGCTCGGCGGCGCGCTCTGGCTCAACATCGCCACGGCCTTGGGTGCGCCGGTCTCGACGACGCACTCGATCGTCGGCGGCGTTCTCGGCGCGGGCATGGCCGCGTCCGGCTGGGACATCGCAAACTGGGAGACGGTCGGCAGAATCGCGCTGAGTTGGGTGGTATCACCCATCCTCGGCGGCGTAATCGCGGTGTTGTTCCTGTTCGTGATCAAACACGGTATCACGTACCAGAAGAATATGGTACGCGCGTCGCAACGACTGGTCCCGGTATTAATCGGCGCGATGGGTTGGGCATTCAGCACGTTCCTGATCGTCAAGGGACTCAGCCGTATCGTCACCGTCGATCCGTACGTGGCTATCGGTGTTGGTGCGTTGATCGGCGTCGCGTGTTTCGTCGGCTCGACCATGAGGTTGCGCACGATCGCCAAAACGATGTCGAACGGGAAAAAGGGCGTCAACGCTCTCTTCGGGTTGCCGCTCATCTTTGCCGCTGCGTTGTTGAGCTTTGCCCACGGTTCAAACGACGTCGCAAACGCGATCGGACCACTCGCGGCGGTGTACAACAGCCTGCTGACAAACAGCATAGGAGGTGGGGTGGCCATCCCGTTCTGGGTCATGGCGATCGGAGCTCTCGGCCTGGCGGTCGGTCTGGCACTCTATGGGCCGAAGTTGATAAAAACCGTTGGAACCGAGATCACCGACATGGATAACATGCGCGCGTACAGCATCGCGATGGCGGCCGCGGTTACGGTAATCCTTGCGTCTCAGCTCGGGCTGCCGGTAAGCACGACGCACGTAACGATCGGCGCGGTATTCGGGATCGGGTTTCTCCGCGAACACCTGAAGGCGAACTACCAACGCATCATCGCGAAGATCGAGAAACACCACGAGCACCAAGGGCGCAGACCCGACGAGATAAAGGCGTTTCTACACGAGTTCGAGTCCTCAACGGTCAAGGAAAAGGGTCGAATCCTCAAGGGGTTGGCCAAAAGCCGAAAGCGCGGAAAGTCCAAAATCACGAAAAAAGAACAGAAAAAACTACGCGCGGTCTACAAGGAAAGCCTCGTAAAACGCGCGGTCATCCTGCGGGTTTTGGCCGCATGGCTCGTCACGGTACCCGGCACCGCGGTTCTCTCGGCGCTCATTTACTACACGATCCGCGGCATGCTCCTGCCATAGGGCCGGCGGCCCGTAGTTTTGCGGCGTTACGCTCCGACAAATCCGAGCAGGTCGGCAAGGTCGGCGGTCGCGAGGCACTCGACCGTGTCGGCCGCGCCGTAGTAGATCCGCACCTCGTCGCCGTCGGCGATCATCCCACCGGGAAACAAAACATTACCGCGGAAGCCGTTCTTTTCGTACTCGGCTTCCGGCGCCATTAGCGGAGTTTTCGCGAGCCCGACGACGCGCGCGGGATTCTCGAGGTCGAGCAGCATCAGGCCGATCGTGTAGCGTTTTTTCCACGCCTCCTCCCAACCGTTCTTCCCGCGAGTCTCGTCGTAATCGACCGCGTGAAACGTCGTGAGCCATCCCTTTTTTGTCTTGATCGGCGGAGCCCCCGGGCCGATCTTCCGGTTGGAAAACGGGACGTCCTCGACGCCGAGCACGAGATCGTGCCGGCCCCAGTAACGCAGATCCGGTGACCGGGCGATCCAGACATCGAATGCCTCGGTTTCCGGACGCGAGTACACGGGAAACGGTCGTTCGAGCCGAACGAACTCTCCGCCGATCCGCTCCGGGAACAACACCGTGTTCCGGTTCTCAGGAGCGGATACCGAAACAATATCGAACGACTCAAAATCATCGGTCGTCGCGACGCCGGACCGGACACCGTGAACGGTATCCATCGCGAAGCAGACGTACGGCCTCCCGTCGAGCATGGTGATACGGGGATCGTAAACTCTTTTCACGACGTCGGCGCCACGGTTCGCGTAGAACGCGCCTCCCTTCTCGCGTGCGGACTCGGCCGACAGAAACGGAACGGGGCGCACAGTCCATGCGATTCCGTCGGCGCTCTCGGCGAACCCGAGGTTCGTCGTGCCCGGATTCCGGACGTCGTCGTCCGGGAAGTAGTCGTTGCGAAAGACCATGACGTACAGGCCCTCGAACCGCGCGACCCCCGCGTTGAACGTGAGCGAACTCGGATACGGAACGGCGGCCGGGGTCAGAACCGGATTTTGGGCGTGGCGTCGGACACACGA
>PXBQ01000324.1 GCA_003566875.1 Spirochaetaceae bacterium
AATTACCCGCAGATGATCACCTTCATCCCGCGCTGAGCCGGCGCCCGCTCGGCAAAAATCACCGTTTCACCCTTTTCCGGACAGGCACTAGTTATTTGCGGAGTTCGGCGTCGCGGGCAAGTTGCCATACGCGACAGTCCGTGCAGTGCGGTTCTTCGGGAAATTCGGTCCGGATTCTTTCAGCGATCGAGGAAGCAAACGCGAGGCTTGGCAATAGTCCCCACTTGTTCACGGCATTCGGTTCGATAATACCAGGAAATCGCCCGCAGTTTGTAAGCACACTGATCGAGTCGTATCCATCGAGTATGTCAAACCCGCACGGATCGAACCCTCGTGGCGGCTTACTTTCAGTTGTTGGCTCCGCGATCATGGCAATGATCTGGTCACGGCCGATTTGCCATTCACAACGTTGTCGGAGGTAATCGCAATCGTGAAACCATGTGGTTTGGTAATCAGCCTGAACATTGTGGGACCAATCGGCGTCATTCGGTTGGTCGATAAGTTCGGGGCACAACATGTGGTCGAGTGTCACGAGTTCTTCGATGTGTCCGAAACCGATCCATTCGAGGTAACCACGCCATCGGTTGGCACTGGCCGGTGTAAATCGTTCGCGTGCAGTGTAGAGCCAGTCACCCATAGTGATTGGAGCAAATAACGGCACAATTCACCCGGCGGCGGAGGGTGAATGTTGATTTGGTAACGCACCCCGTCCGCCGCTCGGGTGCAATTGATGGTTCGCCAGTTCAATTAGGAGAGTAATTCAATGTTTCAACATCCAACCCTCGGCCCACTGACAGATCGAGAGGTCATGTACCTGCGGACTACGCCAGTCGGTTCACCGCGCTGGACACAGCCCGAATTCACGCAAGAGCGATTGGACAACATTCGAGGTATGCTGTCACGACTGGACGAAATTCGCGAGTCGAACGCTAAGCGTTCTTGTAGCGTGGCAAGTCGTCCATGCTCTTAGCGTCACGGATGTACTGAAGCCATTCCTGGACAGCGGCAAGGTGGTCTTCAAGGAGTGCTAACGCTTCTGCTTTCGCCTCGGCGAATGTTTCGTGCGTTGTTTCAAAGTTGTTTCTCCCTGGGCCTTCGTAAATGGCAGCCTCGGGCGGCGCGAATTCAACGTGATACGGCATGTGGAACTCCAGCGGCGAACGATTCCGATCACCGGGGCCGCGCGGATGACGGTTCCACTTGTGAGGACGTCGTAGCGGCCGCCGGTGCATCGGTTGGTTATGCGGCGTTTTGGGAGTGGCGAGAAGCTAGCCTTGTTCCCACACTTGTTCCCACATTTGTTCCCACGCTTGCTCCCAAGTGTCATCCAAGACGCTTGACTGCTCACTCGCAGCAGCAACACGAGACATCTGCCGAGCGATTGAACGAACAATCGGACTCTTAATGTCGTCTGCGACCGGCAGCGCGAGCGCCTGGTCTAGGTTCAACCTGCCGAACGACAGTACGGCTTTGGATGTTTTCTTTGGCACAGTAATTCTCCTCGAAAAAAGTAAAGGTCACACCAACACAGAATCGGCAGCAGCGTGATCTCGCGCGAGCTCAAACTCCTGCCGCACGTACGTATTAAGTCGGTAAAGAACAGTCTTGTACAGCTTGCAGTACACACTTGGCTGATCGAAATGCAAGTCACCGGCGTGACGGGCAACCGGGCAACCACCGCGACAAACAGGCATGTATTCGCAGTTGCGACATTCTTCGCCCAGATTGTTGAAATGAACTGCAAGAAGCCGCCGATTGACCTCCTTCTCAATGTCCGCGAACGAATTTACGAATACGTTCTTGCCAGTTTGGTATAAGTCGATATCGACCATCCTAATGTTTTCACAAAGCCCAATATCTCCGTTCGGCTCCAGCGTTATGTACCTGTCGCATCGATTGTTAAGGATACATTGCTTTGCGTTTCCGCCCATGAGTGCGCGAAGAATGTTTGTGAAATAGCGAATTGAAATTCCATCATCGTTTTCTTCTGTCCATGCATCGAAAACGTCAAGCAGGAATTGTGCGCACCCGGCAACAAAGCCCTCGGTTTGTTCCTCAGATACGATTGGAAGAAGAAAATCCATGTGACGCACGCCTAGACCGCGCAAGTGTTCATAGACTTCACGCCCATCAGCCCAAGGGTGCGCCACTGTGAGTGTGCCAAAGCGTCCATTGGCACGCGCAAGTCGTTCGATTGCCTGTACTGCACCTTGATGGGATGTTGGGCCTTTCTTCGATTTTGTTGGCCGTTCCCGATCGTGAATCTCAGCGGGGCCATCAATACTCACGCCAACATGAAACTGATGACGATTAAAGAAATCGACCCATTGATCATCGACAAGCATTCCGTTTGTTTGAATCGAGTGACGAATCGCAACGTAATTTCGTTCGGCCGCTTCGATTGCAGCTTGGAAGAAGTCGATCCGCGCGAGAAGCGGTTCGCCACCGTGCCATGAGACACGAAGGTCGTTGTTGTATTCGGAGTAGCGTGCGAAGAATTCATCTAGTCGATCGATGGGAAATCGTTTCTGCCATTTGTCTTCAAGGTCCGTAATGTAGTAGCAATAGGGGCAGTCGAGGTTGCATTTGCTGATGACTTTGAAGATGACGTGGCGGATCACTTGTGGTCCCCGATTCAGGTGAGTGTGTGATGTAGCCGCATAACGAATAGCGGTAACCGGGCCGCCGCCGGAAAGCTTTGATTCTTGAAAACGCGTTATCGACGGCTCCGGTTCACCGCTTGGTTCTGTCCTATGCCACTGTCGCGAGATAGTATCCTAGAAGTTGAACCAATAGTGTACGTATATTGTCTTCTCGGATTCGGAAAAGGCAACCTGGAAACGATCGCTCTTGTTGCCGCCCAATGTCGCCGGGCAGAAATAATAGACGACATCCTGGTTCTTGCCTGGTTTCCACCAGTCTGGTACCGCGATACCGGAAATGCCGCTGTGTCCCTGAAACACGGCAGATTCTGGATTTGAGACTTGAGTCAACCGCCATCGCTCAACTAGGTAGTCAAGCAATTCGC
>PXBQ01000204.1 GCA_003566875.1 Spirochaetaceae bacterium
ACAACGGTTGACTCGATTCTTGACGATATCGCGCGGTTGAGCATTGAAGACCAGGAAATGGTCGATAAAATCGTTCACAAACGGATTATCGAAGAAAAACGGGACGCGATCCACGCTGACTTTGTGACCGCCATGGAAGAGCGGAAGCAGGGCAAAATCAAGTCCGGTACTGTGGATGATCTGTTTGGCGTAATCGACTAGATGATCCGTTTGGAATGGTCAAGCCATTTCGAGAAATCGCTAAAAAAGTGGGTTTCAAAACACCCTGAAAGCCGAGATGTGATCAGACAAAAACTCGAGCAGTTCAGTATTGATCCCATGGCTCCCGAGTTGAAGAATCACAAACTGTCGGGAAAACTGAATGGGTTAAGGGCCATCTCGGCCGGTTATGACTGCCGGATTGTGTATTCCTTTGTCGATGAAAACACGGCGCTTCTGGTAGCCATTGGGACTCATGACGAAGTGTACTGATGCGGCCCAATTGTTCTAAGACTCCGGTCGCCCACTCACCCGCACAACGCTAACCCGGCCGTATAGCACGATCCCCGCGCAGCGTGTACGATACTGTATGGACATCGGAGTTACTGTACTGACCGACTTTATCCTCAGCGAAGGGCCGGAGGCCGTCGTCGAGAGGATCCGTGACCGCGCAGGAGCGACGGCGGTCGCGATCAATCCGACCGTGAGCGAACCCGCGGCAGATGGGGAGGGGAGCTTCCAACCCCCGACCGACGGCGGGAGCAGCCCGCGGCTCTTCGACCGGCCGTTGTGGGGCCGCGACCGGCTCTGGGTGCGCTCCGAGTCGAGTTTTGTGCCGGACCCGGCGCTCTACCGCGATTGTGCGTACGGCCCCCGCCGTTCCGGCGCGCTCACCGAACGGCTCGGCGGCGCGGTCAGGACGTTCATCGACCTCGCGCATCGCGCAGGATTGAGCGTCTACTTCCAGATCGGTGCTGCCGCTCCGTCGGGACTGCGCGATGAGGATCGGCCACGGGGGCCCGACGGCGTACCACCCGCGTTTCCGATGGCACGGACCGCGAGCCTCGCGGCGCCGGCGGTGCGCGCGTGGTACCGCGCGTACCTGACCGATCTGATCCGCGCGTATCCCGACATTGACGGGATCCGGGTTGACTGGCCCGAGTATCCGTGTTACACGATCGCGGAAGCTTTCGTCGACTTTCACCCGGCGGTCGCCGCGTACGCGGGCGGGACCGAGATGGACGGACTCGCTCGTGAGATCGCGCGGATCCGCACCCGCCTGATCGCCGGGCTAACCGACTCGGAGCTCCGCGCGTGGATCGAGTGCGGCGGGGGCGGAGCTCCACTCGAGCACCTCTTTCGCCGTTTCCCGGCGCTCCGGACGTGGCTCGAGCTGAAACGTGCGCTCGCCGCCGACTACCTGCGGTTTCTGCGCTCGGCGATCGACGACGCCGGCGGGACGCGCATCGAGCTTGCACCGAACGCGTTTCCGCCCCCGTTCTCGATCATCACGGGCTTGCCGTTCGCCTCGCTCGCCGGTATCGCGCCGTGGGTCGGCGTCAAACTCTACACGATGCACTGGCTGCAGATCGTCCGGTTCTGGACCGACGAGATCGTATCGCATTCACCCGCTCTCACTGCCGCGTTGGTCGCCGAAGCGCTCATGGCGCTCTTCGACGTCGGCGGTGCTCTCCCGCGCCCGGTCGTCGCCGATCAAGTCCGGTACCCCGAGCCCGACGAGCCGCACGCCGAAACCGACGATGCGCAACGCCGCAAACTCGCGCAGGCCGCGATCGAATCAGCCGTGCCGGTCGAACCGATCGTTCACGGCTACGGTCCCCTCGACGACTTCACCCGCCGACTCCGCGCTGCCGCCGACGTCCGACCGCAACGCGTCTGGCTCAACCGGTACGGGTACCTCGGCGATGCAAAGCTCGACGCGATCGGAGGGATCGCGACGGAGGCGCGCGAGGCCGTGGAGAACGACTGAACCTCGTGTCCCGGGAGCCCTTCTTCAACACCCTCTTTTTGAGTATCCTTAGCATATGAACAACTTCACCGCCGTTGTTAAAAATGATGACCAGTGGTGGTATGGCTGGATAGCGGAAGTACCTGGCGTAAATGCACAGGAACGGACCCGAGAGGAATTGCTCGTCGCACTGCGAGAGTGCCTGGCGGAAGCTCTTGAGATGAATCGCCGGGACGCTCTTGAATCGGCAGATCAAGACTACACAGAAGAACCAATCGCGCTGTGAAGCGAACGGCTCTCATCAAGTACCTGACTTCGCATGGTTGTTCGTTGGTTCGAGAGGGGGCGCGCCACGCATGGTGGCAGAATGAAAAGTCCGGCAAACGAACAGCTGTCCCCCGACACTCCGAAGTACCTGATCAACTGGCACGAAAGATCTGCAAGGACCTCAATATACCGATCGTTGGTCGGTAAGAACCACATTCAACTGAGCGCTTCGCCGCCCGTAAGAATCTCCTTCTTGTCGAAGACGAGTTCGTCGTCGCACTCGACGTGATGCCGCGAATCGCCCGGTGCCGGATAGGCATGTACGCGCGGGTCGGTGAGACCGGCCGCGCGCAAACGGCGCTGAAGAAGCCGTGTTTCGTGAATATCCACATCGTTTGTACCTCCCGGTCATGAATCGCGATCCGCGGACCGTACCGCAGCCGTCCGGACGTCGGTCCTCCTTGTCTCCTCGAGGTTTCGCCACGTACGGTCAATACACCTTGACTTTGAGACAGAATGTACTCAACAATAGAAATATGAGGACATAATGTCTCGGACACAGACTGAGAAACAGGCTCTCAAGATTATCAGAAAACACGACGGACAACTCCGAATGGCCGAAGCGGTCAAGCAGGGGATAGCGCGACGGACACTGTACCGGCTGGTGGACCATGGGGACCTGGAACGTGTCACCCGCGGCGTCTACCGCCTTTCAACCCTTCCCGAGATGAGCAATCCGGATCTCGTGACGGTGTCTTTGCGAGCGCCCAAGGCGGTCATCTGCTTGGTGTCGGCCCTTTCGTTTCATGA
>PXBQ01000551.1 GCA_003566875.1 Spirochaetaceae bacterium
ATCATGATCACCGGCGACAACGAGCGTACCGCGAATGCGATCGCCGGACGGGTCGGAGTGACGCGGGTGGTCGCCGGAGGGCTGCCCGACGGCAAGGTGGACGAGATTCGCCGCCTGCAGGAGGAGTACGGCACGGTCGCGATGGTCGGCGACGGCATAAACGACGCGCCCGCTCTCAAGCAGGCGAACGTCGGGATCGCGATCGGGACCGGTACCGATATCGCGATCGAGGCGGCCGACGTGACTCTCGTGCGCGGCGAGCTCACGTCGCTCGTAACCGCGATCAATCTCTCGCGCGCGACGTTCCGGAAGATCAAGGAGAACTACTTCTGGGCGTGGGCGTACAACGTCGTCGCGGTACCGATCGCGATGTTCGGCCTGTTGCACCCGATGATCGGAGCCGCGGCGATGAGCATGAGCTCGCTCAACGTCGTGTACAACTCGCTGCGCCTCAAGCGCGTGAAGGTCGAGCCCGAGAAGCACTCGGCGTAGTCTGCTTCCGGGCTCCGACCTGGGGCGCGCTTTGCTCGAAACGAAAAAAACACACTGCATTCCCAAAATAACCTGACAATTTAGGTTAGCTAAGGTATAATTGCGTACCAGAGAGTACGTAATTTGGAGCGGAAATTCGCTCCGGGAGGCAGATGTGAAGAGAATTGTAGTAGCCGTCGCGCTAGTCGCGCTCGCCCTGATCGTCACGGCGTGCGACACGCTTTTAGGAGACGCTGCGAAAACCGTCGCTGCGCAGAAAGTGTTCAGCATGGATGAATTCGAACAAAACATCATCGATGCTTTTGAGCCGAACAGCGTCGGTTTCACGTACGTGATCGCGAAAAACGGGGTCGTCGAGAGGTCCGATGCGATCGGCCTCGGCCGGACCGCGGCAGACGGGGGGCCACGCGACATCGCCGTCACAGACCGAATGCATATCGCGAGTGTCGCGAAGACGATCACGACCGCCGCGGTGTTGCGCCTGCTGCAAGACACCCCGGGTGTCGGTCTCGATAGTTTGATCGAGCCGTACCTTCCACCGTTCAACCCCACAAACGGTATGTGGACGCGCGGTCCGGGGATCTCGTCGCTCACGTTCCGGCGTCTGCTGTTGCACCGCAGTGGATTTGACTTTTCCGAAGTGGCAAACGGAGAGACCGACGCGCTTCTTTCGCAGTACATCGCGAACGGCGTAACGTTGCCGCTAAACCCTGCCACGTACGACAACGTGCACCACGCGCTCTTTCGCGTGATCGTCCCGTACGTTCTCGGCGAGACCAAGGGTGATCTCGAGAGCGACGAAGATTTCCACTCGCGCGTGTTCAGCGAGTATGTGCAGCAGGTTGTGTTCGGTCCGGCCGGAATCACCGCCGACCGCGTCTCGTTTGTGCCGGCCGGCGACGCAAACCGGTACTATCGGTGGCCCGAGGACGGACTGCCGGGCGTCGGCGGTTCAAACAATGACTTCCGTCTCAGTCTCGGCGCGTACGGTTGGTACATGTCGGTCCTCGACGTCGGACGTTTTCTCGCGTATCTGCGCTTCACCGAGAACATCATCTCGGCGGAGTCCCGTGAGATAATGAACGACGAACGGCTCGGGTGGTGGAACACACGGGTCGGAACGTACGGCACGTACTACATCAAACAGGGCAGCTGGCGCTGGACGACAACTCCGACGCGCGGCATGCAAGCGGTAGCGGCCAACCTCTCGGGTGGGATTCAGGCGGCGGTGATCATGAACAGCCGAGCCGACGACGCTCTCGGTGCGGCTTTCAACATGGCGTCGATCATGCGCGACGCGTTCGACGACGCGCATATCGAACAGCAGTAGTCGACAAGCGCCGGAACTCCGCGACGCGTGGGCCACACCTATCCTTGGCGGGGCAACTCCCCGTCAAGGATTTTTTTTACGACGAACGATGTCATCGTCGCGACGTCGGCCCATCGCTGTTCTTTCGTCGTTGGAACCGACGGCGTCTCAAGCAGATGCGCGTACTCGAGATAACTGAGTCCGAAGAGACTCGGAATCAGCGCAACCGCGATCCGGTCGGCCGTCCGCGGCTCCACCCCCATGCGGGCTAACATGTTCTCCACGCGCGTGTACCTCTCGCGTTGGATCCGGCGCGCGAGGTTGTGGTACTGTGAGTGCCTTCTCGAGACGCCGACCAGAAAAAAAACCAACGGATACTCGAACCGGCCGACGGTTGAGAAGAGCCGCTCGACGATCTGTTCGTACCCCGCGACCGGCGTCGACTCCATCTCCGCGAGGACTTTGTTCTCGGACTGCAACCAGAGGTCCAACGCGCGGTTCACCGCGTCTTCTTTCGACTCGAAGTAGTTGTAGAAGCTTCCTTTGGTCACGCCGAGCCGCCGCGCGACGGCTTCGATGCGAATATCGACACCGTCGGTCTCTTTCATCTCCGCGAGCACGCCGGCGACCCAGTCCTCGGGTGTGACTTGCGGTTTTGGTCCACGTTTCATCGGTACGACGATACCACGAAGGCCCGAGGTCGATAAGCCCGGCGGGCCAAAAAAAGACCGGGCGACGACTCGCCCGGTCCGGATACGGCAGAAAGCATCACTCGACGTGCTCGACGGTGCCTACGAGTTCGAGGTAGTAGTTGTCGAACTCCGGATCGTCGTTCGGGATCAGTAGTTTCGCGCCGTAGTTGTCGGCTTGGGCCGAAAACAGCTGGACGACAAACGTGATTTCTTCGTCCGGTAACAACGCCGTCACCCCAATTGGGTCTCCGTTTACCGTGAACGCCGTCTGGCTCGTCTCGGTCGTAATGCTGTCGATCGTCAACAAAGCATCCCCGACGTTCTTGACCGTGATCGTCTTTTCGACCGGCACGTTCACCGGCGTGTTTCCGAACTTGATCTCGTTCCCGTGCCCCATGTCGTACACCGTTCCGTCGCCGGGGTCAGGGGCCGCCAACACACTAATCTTCGGTGACGGTGGGTTGATCAAATCGCACGAGACAAACGCCAGGACAAGCACCACGGCAACCATCCCAACAAGAACCTTTTTCAT
>PXBQ01000460.1 GCA_003566875.1 Spirochaetaceae bacterium
CTCCACCTTGAGAACCACCCGCCGGTAATCGTGAAGCGAGGCGATCGGATTCCGGTCCGATAGGTCGAGAATCAAGTGAAGCTCGGTCCCGGAGGCGTCTTTCGGGACGGTCAGCGAGACGTTCTCCGAGTCCGCTCCCGTGAGAGGAACCTCCCCCGAGTACGTCCCTGCCTCGGTGTAGATAAACCACGAGTACACGAGCGGATCGCCGTCGGGATCCTCGGAGTTGGAGGCATCAAACGACAGCGTCTGCCCCGGGCGCACAACCGCCGTGAGAACGGCGTCCGAAACATCGTCGCCGATCGCGGCGACCGGATGGTGGTTGGCCCTGTCGTATGGTTGAACCGCCCAGTCCATACGACACTGGAAATCGTTCCACATCGCCCGTCGCCAACGCCACGTGGCGGCGTAGACCGAGTCGTACGACTCCCCGGAGACCGGATCCGTCCAGTTGTCCGAGATTCCTGATTCATCGGTGTAGGCGGCGAAGGGAAGGTATCGCTTCTCCTCCTCGTGCAGGATCGGAAAATGAGAGAGAACGTTTTCCCGCTTCTCCCGCGAGTAACGCCCGCTCCAGCCGCCCCACCAAGGGTACTCAAAGACATCGAGGCCGCGGGCGACCAACCCGATGAAGGGAATGGTTCCGCCGCCTTCGATGTAATGTGTAACGACGGTATCGCGCCCGTACACGACGCGGTCGCAATACAGTGACCCCAAAGCACCGTGTCGCGTCTGAATGTTGACCGTCGCCCACGCGTGTTGCCCTTCGGCCGAGTACGGGAAAGGCGCCCATACGTGCGGTCCGAGGATCTGATTCGAAGGCCCTCCGTAACAGCGATTCTGGTGTACCGCCTTGATCCAGTGGATGGACGGAAAGCTACTCAGAATCCACGGCCCCGCGTCGTCTTGACCGCTGTTTTCGTAGACCCGCAGTTTGGAAACGAACGCGGCCGTTTCCGCGTCGGTACGCGTCGCGCGCACGTCAAAAAGCGCTTGAGCGAGCGTGTTCGCGCCCGAGTTGATGATGATGTGTACCGGACGCGGATCGCGGCGGTCGACCGCATCGATGATGAGTTTCGACCCCGCGCTCGACTTGCCGACGCCCGTATCCGGTATCCCGTTGTCCTCCTGGCCTCGCGCGACGATACTGCGGAGATACTCCGGATCGGGCCATCCACCGGCGTGCAGCTTCAGGTTGGGATAGTCGACGGCGTACCCGTCGATCAGATAATGAAACAAATGCGGCCTCAAGGTCTTGACCCTTTCGGTCGGATCAGGCCGGAAAAAGCGACCGGTCACGGCGATCAACCCCTCGATATCCAGTCGGTTGGAGCACATGAACAGGTGGCTGATCTGCTGCTCCTCGTCGGGATCGTGGCCCATGTCTGCGAGGATAATGAGACGCGCTTTCTCGCTGGTGCCCTTGATCGGTTGCAGATCCGGAAAAACAGCTCCGGGCTCTTTCGATGGAAAACTACGCATATGGTTCCTCAATAAATCGAAAATCTGAAAATGGGAAATCTGAAACGATCTGCGGTCGCGAGCAGCTACGACTCGACGTCGATCACAATCCGCCTGTACGCCGTCAGCGGAACAATCGCGCTGTCGTCGGTGAGTTCCAGGATCACGTGAATCTGGGTTCCTGCGGCGTCGCGTGGTACCCGGACCGAGACTTGCGAGTCGTGGGGCGTCGAGAGCCGTACTGCGCCGGGATATGTGCCGGCTTCCGAATACTGATACCATGAGAACGCAAGTCCATCCCCGTCCGGGTCGTACGAGTCCGACGCATCGAGTTCAAAAACCTCTCCCGCCGAAGCAGCTATCCGGAGAATCGTGCGGTTCTCATCCCCCAGCAAGACGGGCACAGGGTGGTGATTGGCGTGCTCATTGTCCTGAACGCACCAATCCATTCTGGCCTGAAAGTCGCGGGTGTAAGCGTCTCTCCAGCGCCAGAGCGGCGCAAAATCACGCGGATAGTACGGCGCGTTTCCATCGACGCCTGAGAACGAGAACACCGGTTTTCCCGGATCGTCGACCTCGAACGAGTCATCGGCAGCCTGCGGGTACATGGCAAACGGCTCGTACGGGCGCTCGGTCTCGCTCACACCGTGCTGACCCGCGGGAACGTGTTGTTTGTCCCAGGACAATCGTCCGCCCCAGCCTCCCCACGCGATTTCGTCCGGATCGCACAACCCTTTGTTGACAAGCCCGAGCCAGGTTGCCGTGCCGCCCCCCTCCAGAAAGTGGTGGAGCGGCCCGACCAGGGACGACGCGTTCCACGGCGGGACGAACCAGAGACGCTGAGGGTAGAGAGCTCCGAGCACGCCGTGTCCTACGCGGATATTCGTCTCGGCCCACATGTACTGATCGAGGGCCGAGCACGGCCTCGGTCCCAAATCAAAGATCGGGCCATAGAGACCAAAAACCTGGGCGCGACTCCGAACGTAGAAGAGATCTGGAAATTCGTGCGCGATCCAGGCGCCCGCATTGTCTTGACCGGAGTCGTCGTATATGCGGATCTTCCGGACTATTCCGTCAACCGCTTCGCCGGGTAGCCGCCGTCGAGCATCCCACAACGCCTGCGCAAGCGTATTGGCCCCGGCGTTGACGGCAAACCAGACCGGACGGGGATCTTCACTGCGCAGAACGGAAAGGATCAAGTCGGAGCCCGCGGTTGACCCGCCGTCCCCGACCGCATCCATTCCATACCCGAGCTGTCCGCCGGCGATCCGGGATTTCAGGTACTCGGGCGTCGGCCAGCCGCCGGCGTGTCTCATGAGATTGTCGCGGATGACCCCATACGCCTGGACCCGCGTCAGAATGGAGTCGGGAAACACTCGATCTTGAACCCACCTCGAGGTGACCGCGATCAATCCCTCGATGTCGATCTCGTTGGAGTACGTGAGCAACCTGACCATCGTCTGCGAATCGTCCGGTTCGTTCTCCATGTCTGTCAGAATCACGAGCCTGTGACGCTGTTCCGGTATCCCACGGGAAACGAATCTCATTTTATCTC
>PXBQ01000316.1 GCA_003566875.1 Spirochaetaceae bacterium
AGAAGCACAAGGACAATCCGACGAAGATGAACCAGGAGATGGCTGCGCTGTACAAAAAAGAGGGTGTGAACCCTCTTGGCGGCTGTCTTCCCATGTTGCTTCAGTTCCCGTTTTTTATCGCGATGTTCGGACTGTTCAACAACCACTTTGATCTTCGAGGTGCAGAGTTCATCGCCGGTTGGATCAACGACCTTTCGGCTCCCGAGTCGATATGGGATTTTGGCGGGATGACGATACCGCTTCTCGGTTGGAACGATCTGCGGTTGCTTCCGATAATCTTTGTCGGCACACAGATTATCTCGAGTCGGCTGATGCAGAATCCCGGCCAGACCGGCGGTCAGATGAAGATGATGCAGTATGCGATGCCGATCGTGTTTTTCTTCATTCTGTACAACATGCCGTCCGGGTTACTCGTCTACTGGATTTTCTCGAACGTTCTCCAGGCCGGGCATCAGGTCTATATGAACAAAATCCGGCAGAAAAAGGCATAACGGACAACTTTTTTCAGGCTTCCCCGACCGAGGGGAGCAGGAGCGACATATGACACGAGAATTCGAAGGAAAAACCGAGAAGGAGGCGATCGACAACGCGGTCGCCGAGCTTGGGCTCGAACGTGATGAGTTCGATATCGAAGTCGTCGATACTCAAAAGACCGGGTTCCTCAACTTGAAAAAGAGCGTCAAGATCCGTGTTCATCTGACGGATAAGTTCACGGCGGTTCACAACTCCGAACCGGAGAACGACTTTGAGCACGGCATTATCGATTTCGTCCGAACCGTGACCGACATGATGGGTTTTCCCGCCACTTCAAAGATCGTCTACCGCGAGCCCGGCAAGATCGGGATACGACTGGATTCGCAACACTCGGGCATCCTGATCGGCCGGAAGGGCAAAAACCTCGACGCGTTGCAGCTGCTGGTCAATGTTGTCGCCGGACGACTCGACGGCTCGACAAAGGTCGTGATCGACAGCGAGAATTACCGTTCACGACGCGAAGAACAACTTATCAGGATGGCGCAAAAAGTCGGCGACGAGGTCAAGAGGAGCCGGAGTTCACGGCTCCTTGAACCGATGAATCCGTTTGAACGACGACTTATCCATAAGACCCTAAACGACATAGAAGATATCGCCACGAAGAGCGAGGGTGAAGGTCTGTACAAGCAGGTTCGTATTTACTACAAGGGTGTTGGGCAAACGTAGAGCGCTGTTAACAACCTGTGGACAAATAATGAGAACCGCCCGACCGGGCGGTTTTTTGGTATCATGGCATACAGATTCGCGTTCGAAATACTCAGTATTAAGTACTTTTTAGACTTAATTGGACGTCTCGGAATAGCGCTTTGAGGCGATTCCGCTTGTGAGCACTCTGTGGATAACTTGCGGAAAGTCCATCGTGTCAAGAGCGGGGACGACGAATTCCTCGCTCCGGATCCGAAACCGTTGCTTCAGCACGGTGTTGTCAGTTAGCGCTTGACGGGATATAATCGCGCATGGTGCCGGAAATGAAACTCCCTCCCCTTATTGATTGGCACACCGAAAACGGCGCGCGATTTACCGAATTTGCGGGTTGGAAGATGCCGTTGCAATACGCGTCCGGTCCAATCGCCGAGCACCGCGCGGTTCGGTCTTCAGCTGGTTTGTTCGACATATCTCACATGGGACGATTACTCTTTGCGGGCGACGCTGCAGCGCATCTGCTCGACCGGCTTATCTCGAGTGATATCTTGAATCTCCCCGACGGCGGAACCCGATACGGTTTGTTGTGTCGAGACGACGGCGGGATACTCGACGATGTTTTCGTTTACCGCCATGGCTCCGAGTTCACCGTTGTCGTGAACGCCGCGAATACGCGAAAAGCCGTCGAGTGGATCGATTCCCACGCGGGCGATTCCGTGAAGATGCACGACTCAACCGCCCGAACTTGCATGTATGCGCTGCAAGGCCCGAACGCGTTCTCGATTCTTGCAGCGCTCGGCCGACCGGACCTCGAACGGCTCGAGCGTTTCGCAACGATGCGGACGACCCTGGGCAACACGCCTGTTATCGTCGCGCGTACCGGGTATACCGGAGAGGACGGGGTCGAGTTGATTCTCGACACATCGGCCGCGCCGGTCGTTTGGGATTCTATAATCGACGCGGGGAGGACGGCCGGAGTTGACATTTCGCCGATTGGCCTCGCCGCGCGTGACAGCCTGCGTTTTGAGCCCGGGTTTCCGCTGTACGGTCACGAACTCGATGAGACAATCGTGCCGCCCGAGGCGCTGCTGAAATGGGCGTGTGATTTTTCGCGCGACTTCATCGGGCGTGACGCGATTCAACGGAAAATCGACGCCGGGTTGGACCGTAAACTTGCGACGGTCGTGATGGAAACCAAGGCTGTGCCTCGACACGGATACACGGTATCCGGAGAGAACGGCGAGGAACTCGGCGTCGTGACGAGCGGAATGTATGCGCCGACACTTGGTGTTTACGCCGCGAACGTTCTTGTGAACGTCGAACACGCTCGCCGCAACACGAGGCTATTTATCGACATCCGCGGAAGCGCGTACGCCGCACGGGTTGTTCGCCGACCGTTGTACACTCCCGCGTATCGCGCGTAAAATCAACGAGGATCGCTTCATTGGGAATGAAACCGGATAGAGAATACGGGGGCGAAACCCTGAGGAGGCAAAAATGAAATTTGATTCTAATGTGCGGTACGCAAAATCGCATGAATGGGCGCGAAAAGACGGGGATGCCGTCGTGTGCGGGATTTCCGACTACGCCCAAGACAGCCTTGGCGATGTCGTGTTTGTCGAGTTGCCCGATTCCGGTAAGTCGATAGACGCAGGAGCGGTTTTTGGGGTAGTCGAGAGCGTCAAAGCGGCGAGCGATGTCTATATGCCGATTGAAGGTGAGGTTCTCGAACACAACCAGGCGCTCGCCGATAATCCCTCGCTGGTGAATGAAGACCCGTTCGGTGCCGGGTGGTTGATCAAGATAAAACCGAAAGACGTCTCGCAGCTCGAGTC
>PXBQ01000259.1 GCA_003566875.1 Spirochaetaceae bacterium
GAGCCGCGAAACGCATTCAACATAAAGGAAGCAATGCTGCCGATCGTAAATTTCGCGCGGCTGTACGCGCTGCAACACGAACTCGAAGACACAAATACGTTCGATCGACTCGAACGGCTCGACGAGACGGGGGTTCTGCACGACGACAGTCGCCACGCGATCGAACAGGCGTACGGCCGCTTGATGCAGCTACGTTTTCGGCACCAAGTTCACTTGATCGAATCGCGGCAACCACCCGACAACTCGGTCGACCTCGGCACTTTGACTCAGATCGACATCGGAATGCTGAAACACACCTTCTCCCAGATCTCGGTGATCCAGAAGAAGGTGGCGTTCGAGTTTCACGGTACTTCGTAGAAGCCTCCGCGCGTTATACGTCGGCGACCGTCTCACTCTTCTTTTGTGTCGCGAGAGAGACGAGGACCAACACGGCAAAACTCAACGGGATCGAGACGATTCCGGGCTGGTTCAGTGGCATCGGTGCGCTCGCGGCCTCAAAGCCGTACCTCACCCACATGTCGGGGCTCAACATGATCAGCGTGACCGACGACACGACGCCGACAAGAATCGACGCGATAATCCCGTGCGCGGTGGTTTTTTTCCAGAACAGCAGGAACAGCAGCGACGGCAGGTTCGCCGAAGCGGCCACCGCGAACGCCCACCCAACCAGGAACGACACGTTCATGTCGCGGAAGGCGATCCCAAGCACGATTCCGACCAAACCGACCACGACCGCGACGACGCGCCCCGCAAGAACCTTTGCCGTATCGGAGACTTCGCGGCGAAGAATATTCCCCATCAAGTCGTGCGCGACCGCGCCCGAGGCGGCCATGATCAAACCGGATACGGTCGCGAGCACCGTCGTGAACGCGATTCCCGATATCATCGCAAACAACACTTCGCCAAAGCTGCGCGCGAGCAGAGGAGCGCTCATATTGCTCGTCTCGGGATTCAGCGCGCCACTCGCGACGGCTCCGACACCGAGGTACATCGTGAGAATGTAGAACAACCCGATCCCTGCGATCGCGACGATCGTCGATTTCCGCGCAGCCTCGGCGCTCGGAACGGTGTAGTAGCGGATCAATATATGCGGAAGCGCCGCCGTCCCAAAAAACAACGCGAGCATCAGCGATATGAAGTTGAGCCGGTTGAGCAGCGTGGTTATCGCGGGTTCACCCGGCCGTGCTTCTAGCGGGAACATCAGCCCCGGGCGCATGAAAACAGAGCCCGCGGTCGGCATCTCGTAGTGGAGCACGACGCTCTCCCCTGCGGCGGCCGTAAACGATACGTTCAACGGGCGCTGCACGACGGTGTCCCCGTCGGCGAGTACACTCAGGAGTCGGATCGGGCCGACCGGCCCGGTGCGGTCACCGTACGCTTCCGGAAGGTCTGAAACCGCGCCCATCTGCCGGAGCCGGTTGACCAGACTCTCGGGCGCGCCGTTGACCAGTACGTTTCCGTTCGGAAGAACCGTCCGATTCTGCACCTCGACGAGACGCTGAGTCCCGTCGGGAGCTGTGTCGAGGCGCCACCAATCCTCGATACGGACCGCCGCGTGTCCGGCAAACTGCTCGAAGGCCCAGCCTTCGGCCGCCGGCACTCCGCCGGTCGGAACGTCGAATCGAGGTGTTCGCCCCTTTACACTCGCGACGTACGTCCCGTCGTCGACCGGAGTCGCTTCGATCGGCCGCGAAAGTTTAAAAAACACCGAAGTTTCTTCACCGGTGTACCGGTCGAGCACCGCGTACCGATCTACCACGCGTGCGCCCGCGAGGCCGACGCGCGGAGGATCGCCGGACATATCGACCGACGTATACTCGTATCTGTAACTCTCGAGCCCGGCCGTGCCTTCCTCGTCCGGCAGGTCGGTGGTATTGACGCCACGATACAACACCGCGATCGTGAGCACCGCTGCAAACGTCAACAGCAGTCCACCGTTGAAGAACTGAACGTACGTCGTTGAGGTCATGCCGCCGCCCGCGACGATAAAGATCACGACCGAGCCGACGATGATCACACCCCAATAATGAGGAATACCGAGCAACGGCTCGACGAGCACGCCGGCGCCGACCATCTGCGGCACGAGATAAAAGAGCGAGACGACGAGAACGCTCAGACCCGCTGCAAGCTGTATCCCGGGGCGGCTGAACGTCTTGTTCAAAGCGTCGGAAAACGTGAAAGTCCCCCGGCGTTTCATCGGCTCTGCGATCACGAACAACGCGACGATCCAGCCCGCGAGGAACCCGATCGAGTACAGGAAACCGTCGTATCCAAAAAACGCGATCAACCCGCATATTCCGAGAAAACTCGCGACCGAGAGGTACCCTCCCGCAAACGCGATTCCGTTCACCCCCCAGTGGACCGAGTTGTTCGCGACGAAGTATCCACCGACGCCGCGTGCTTTCCGGCTGGTGTGCGACGACACGGCCAATACGAGTGCAACAAAAACGACAAATACCGCTATCGCCATCTAAGCCCCCTTCCGTGTCGTGCTACGGTCCGACGGCACGCGGCAGAGGTGGTTGTAGATGAGAGCAAACGCGATCGCGATGAGGATCAAACCTAGCCCGTACGATACGGCCACGTTGAGACCGAGCACCGCGCGTGCACCCATCCACGTCGGTCGGAATACACTCAAAACGACGAATCCCGCGTACACCACCGAGTACAGCAGAGTCATGCGGATTCCGATGCGGGACTTACGCTTCTCGAACGCTTCGTCCATGTGTGTTGCGCCGTCAGCCATGGAGCCTCCTCGTTCCTTCTGCGAAGGTTATCTGTGTGTGCTCCATCGTACCACGCTTTTTCATCGAGGAGAAATCTTTTCTGGTTTTTTTTCGCCAAACCGCATGGTAACGCGCCGCTACGCGGCGTTCATTACCCGCGGCGGCATCACTTCGACGTCATACTCCAAACACCCGACCAATCGCCGGGCGGCGTCTCGATCAATTCGCGACATCGTGTTACGTATTTCCGGGCGGCAGGATCCGACGCCGCGAGCGCCGCA
>PXBQ01000074.1 GCA_003566875.1 Spirochaetaceae bacterium
GCGCTCGTCGCCTCGTCGAGGACCAGAACCGCAGGGTCGTGGTACAGAGCGCGCGCGATGCCGATTCTCTGTCTCTGGCCGCCCGAAAGACGGATCCCCCGCTCTCCGACCAGAGTATCGTAGCCCGATTCCATCTCGTTCACCACGAAATCGTGCAAATTCGCGATTCGCGCCGCGCGTTCGACCGCGCCGTGGTCAATCAAGTCCGGCGGAATCCCGAAAGCGATGTTCCGCGCGACAGTGTCGTCGGCGAGGTAGATCTGCTGCGGCACGTACCCGAAGTTGAACTGCCAGCTCCGAAGATTCTTCGGCCGAACCGGGTGTCCGTCGACCGTGATTGAACCCGTCGCCGGCGTGAGAAGGCCGAGGATCACGTCGACGAGAGTCGTCTTGCCGCACCCGGTGGAGCCGACCAGACCGATCGCCGTGTCTTTCGGTATCGTGAGGTCTATCGAGTCGAGCACCGGAGCGTGCGACGCCGGGTACGCGAACGAAACCGAGTTCACCGCGATCTCACGCGTGAACCGAAGGCGCGGCTCGTCGAGTTTCGCGAGCCGCCTGAGATCGCGTTGCGAACTCCTCACGCCTGCCGAGCCCGTGTTCAAGTCGTCGTGGATAGACTCGATCACCGGAAGAGCCGTGCGCAGATGCGCCACTCCACGGAACACCACCTGCAGCGCCGGCATCAGGCGATACCCCGCGAACGCGTACACCGTGATAGCGGGAATCGCCGAAGCGAAAGACTCATCGGCGCCGATCAGAATCACGACGACGAGAACGATCATGCCGAACGCGAGCATCTCGATCACGTGCTTGGGGATAGTCCCGAGAATCTGGCGCTGCGCCTGCCTCCACGAGTAGACGCGCGAAGCACGCGCGAACGCCTCTTCGAACGCCGGTTCCTTGCCGAGAATCTTGACGTCCTTTACCGCGCCGAACGCCTCACCGGCGGCCTTGAACCGGTCGCGGTTCGCTTCCTTGCGATCGACCCCGATCCGCGTGAGCGCCTTCCGGACGATCAGGAACGCAACCGCGTACGCTCCGCCGAGAACGACGACGACCGCCGACGCGACGAGCGGGTCGCTCACGAACAGGAAAATCACGATCGCGAGCGCGACTACCCCCCGCGCGAGCGCCTCCATTCCCGGTCGCAACACCGAGTTGATGAGCTGATTCACCTCGCTCAAGATGCTCGTCGAGAGCGTGCTGGTGTTGTGGTCGAGAAAGTACGGGTACGGCTGGTACAGGTACTGTCTGAACAACCGCAGACCCAGCGTATGGTTGCGCATGCCCGCGTACCGGTACACCCAGTACATCGTGAACGTCGTGAACGTGTTCGACACGACAACAAGAGCGAACACCAGGGCACCAAGGGCTATCAGGAAATCTCGCGGGGAGCGGAAACCGAACGTGTCGTACGCCCAGAACAACCGCGGCGAGCTCTCGATCGCCGCCGGATTGGCCGCGACGCTCATGAACGGTCCGATCGCGCCGATCCCCGCGACCTCGAGAAACGCCATCGCGACGACCGCGATCATGAGAATACCGAGGTTGCGGCGCTCCTTCGGCGTGAACAGCTGCAGAAGTTTCTTTACGGCGCCCATCGGCCGTCGTTTCGGCGGATCGCTCTCATCGCCCGGTGCCTATGTACACAAATCCGGCTTTCCTCGCTGCATCCGGATCGAGCACGTTGCGCGTATCAAAGAGCCGCGACTCCGACCGGACTCCGCGGTGCATCAACGTGTACGCGCGCGGAAGGTCCAAGTTCCGGTACTCGTTCCACTCGGTCAGGATCACGATCGCTTCCGCGCCGGTGATGCAGGCGAACACGTCGGTATGGTACGCGATTCTTCCGTCGGCAAAACCACGTCGTTCCATTTCAGCGCGAAAACCGACGAGCGCCTTCGGGTCATGAACCGTCACCGTGGCACCCGCTTCGAGTAACGCCGCAACAACCGAAATAGCCGGCGACTCGCGGATATCGTCGGTCTCGGCTTTGAAAGCGAGTCCCAGCACGGCTACTTCACGGTCATCGACCGATCCTCCCGACAACCGAATGATTTTCTCGGCCGTGCGCGCCTTTTGCGCGTCGTTCCCGGTGATCACCGCTTTTACAAGGCTCATATCGACCCCGACGCTATCTCCAGTCGCCGCGAGAGCCTTTGTGTCTTTCGGAAAGCAACTACCGCCATAGCCGGGACCCGGGTGGAGAAATTTCCCGCTGATCCGGCCGTCCATTCCCATCGTACGTGCAATCGTCTGCACGTCCGCGCCGACCGCCTCGGCAAGGTTCGCCATTTGATTTATGAACGTGATCTTGGTCGCGAGAAACGCGTTAGCCGCGTACTTGATTAACTCCGCGGTCTCAAACGTCGTCCAGACGAACGGCGTTGAAGTCAAGTACAACGGTCGGTAAATGTCTTCCAGAAGCGCGCGCGCGTCGCGCGCAGCCGGCATGTCGGGGTCGTCAAACCCGATAACGACCCGGTCGGGGTGGAAAAAATCCTGGATCGCGCGCCCTTCGCGCAAGAACTCGGGATTGCTCGCGACGACGAATCTCCGATCCGTCTCGCCGCCGTTGAGTTTCTGCGAGATCCACCGGTTTGTTCCGACCGGGACCGTGCTCTTGGTGACGACGACCGTACTTGCCGAAGCGGACGCCTTTATCGCGTCGACAACCGCACGAATTTGCGAAAGGTCCGATGTGCCGTCACCGTTTTCCGGCGTCCCGACCGCGATGAACACGACCTCCGCGTCGGAAACCGCGTCCGAGACCGCCGTTGTGAAACGCACTCGTCGGGCGTCGAGGTTGCGCCGGAGGTACTCGGTCAAGTCATGCTCAAAAATCGTCGGTTCACCCGATGACAACCGCTCAACGATCTCCGGCCGAACGTCCACCCCGGTAACGTAGTTTCCAAAATCCGCAAGACCGACGGACTGAATCAAACCGACGTACCCGGTCCCTATCACAGCAATCTTCGACGCCATTTACTCTCCCCATTTTCA
>PXBQ01000479.1 GCA_003566875.1 Spirochaetaceae bacterium
CGTTTCAGCGATCATCATGCCGTCGTCGATCGCGAGAGCGTAGAGAAACGGCTTGAGAATCGAGCCTGTCGATCGGGCGCCGAGCACGCCGTCGACGGTTCCCGCCCCGCGCGCGAGGTAGTCCTGAGACCCGACATACGCGCGCGCTTCGCCGGTCCGTGTATCGACGACGAGCGCCGACACGTTTTGGACCCCGAGCGACGCGAGGTACGTCGCGTGCCGCTCGGCCGCGGTCGCGACCGTACGCTGGACGGCGCCGTCGATCGAGGTTCGGACGACCGCGCTCGTCGATTTGCCCGAACTCGCCAGGTCGCGGCGAACGCGATCGGCGAGGTGCGGTGCGTCGAGTGGCGTCGCGATACGCCCCGACGGTACGGGCTCGGCGAGCGCCGAGTGAAGCGTATCGGCGTCGATTTTCCCGTTCTGGTGGAGCGTCGTGAGCAGGCGGTCTCTTCGTTCTCGAAGCACCGCAGGATCGCGGACCGGCGACACGAGCGAGGGTGCGTTCGGGAGGACCGCAAGAGTCGCCGCCTCGGCCCACGTGAGCTCCTGTTCGCTTTTTTCGAAGTACATCGCGGCGGCGGTCCGGTAGCCGCGTATATTACCGCCGTACGGAGCGTTCTCGAGGTACGCCGCGAGGACCGCGTCTTTCGAGTGTAGAAGTTCGATCTTGAGCGCCTGGAAGACTTCGAGGATTTTCGAGACAATCGTTCGGGGTTTTGGGTCCGCGAGCCGTGCGAGTTGCATCGTGATCGTGCTCGCGCCGCTCACGCGGCGACCCGATCGCAGGTTCTGTCGCATCGCGCGCACGATCGCGTACGGGTTGACGCCGGGGTGGAGCGCGAAGTACCGATCCTCGAACGTAGTCACCGCCGCGCGGAGATTGTCCGGAATATCCGAATCAGTCGCCGGCGGAAACGTCCATTGCTCCGCGCGGTTCATGTACATCCGCAGAACTGCCCCGTCGCGGTCGGTCACGACGAGGCTGTACTCATCGGCGAAGAGTGGACGTGGAAGCGGAGTCGCGAGAACAACGGTAAACGCGGCGAGCACGATCGCGCCCGCCGCGACGCAACCGGCGGTTATTCGCGGCCGATTATCGCTCACGCCCGACAACACGGACTCGCCCACCGGGCACGACCGAACGGTAATCCGAGCGGTACATCGCCTCGGCGACTGCCGGCGGCAGATCGAATTCACCCTCGTACACCGCCTGAAGCTTCACCGCAAAGTCACGGACAGACGCGTTACGCGGAAGTCCAAAGAACCACGAGACCCGGTCGTCACGGATCTCGGTGTGATCCTCGCGCGAGAGCTCGTATCCGCGCATCCAATTCGGGTACTGCTCACCGGTGAGCCGGATGTTTACGATTTCCCAGCCGGAAGGGATAATCTGCGTCACCGCGAGTTCCGCCAAGTCCTGCGTCTCCGCGCGCGTCTTGCGCACTCGGTAGTGAGCCCAGAACTCCGTGCCCTGTGTGAGTCGGGTCGGGTCGATCGTTTTTCCGTCAATGTCCGCGAACCTGACGTCGAGCGAGAGATTTCGTGACGATGCGGGCTCAACCCCGACGAGCGGACGTCCCGTCCACTCGAGCGAGACGAACACGCGTCGCGCCGAGAGCCCTCGGTCGATCTCGACTCCGACAAATGGGGGGAAGTCCGGGACGACGCCGCCCGGGAAGACATCGTCGGTGAGCTCGATCCGCGTAACGATATCGTTCGACTCGAATCGCTCGCGCCGACCGTCGGGCAGCTCGATAAAACCGGCCACCGCGCTTCCGTCTCCGGCCGAGATCGAGTCGAGATACTTGCCGGTCGCGAGAAGACCGTACCCGAGCGTCTGCGTGCTGTACCACGTCTCGCTGTCCGAGATCGCCTCGGCGACGAGCTCGAACACCGTGTCGGCAACCCGATCGTTGCCGGTGACTACCGCCGCGTCGAGGATCATCGCGTAATCTCGTACCGTCGAGCCGTACGAGCCGCCGAACTCGGCGTACTCCTCAACTTTGGTTCCCGCGAGACCGAGCACGGCGCTCGCCGTCGTCTCGATGCCCGCGAGGCTGTACGCGGCACCGAGCAGCCACCGCTCGACGTCGCGCATGCGTGGGAGCGTATTCTCTCGAAGCAGGTTCATCGCGCCGATCGCGGGCTCCCCCGCGAGCGCGAGCAGGTACGTCCGGTATACGCGTTCGATCACCGTGCCCTCGGCGGCGATCGCCGCCGAACGCTGGAAGCGCAGCCATTCGCTCATCATCGACGTCGGCACTTCGTACCCGCGCGCTTTCGCCTCGAGCAGAAAGTGCCCCGCGTAGTTGGTGCCCCAGATCGACGCGGTCTGCTGACCGGGCCAGTACGCGAACGCGCCCGAGCCAAGTTGGAACCGCCGGAGACTCTCGATCGCCGCACGGATGTTTCCGTCGAGATCGGCCGAGTCAGGGACGATTCCGATCGCCGCAAGGTACAGCTGTGGAAGCACGGCCGAGACGGTCTGCTCGATGCAACCGAACGGGTAGCGGATGAGCCAGTTCATTCTGTGCCCGAGGTCGAGGTTTCCACGAATCGCAATCGTGAGGGCCGCCGTGTTGGTGCCGGGAATCCCGTCGATCGGGACACCGAAACTCGTGCGTGCTCCAGGCTCGACCGTCGCGTCGAACACCGCGAGCGCGGGAGGCGCCGAGGCGCGAATCTCGATCGGCACGCGCTGCGTCGCGAGAAATCCCGGTGCGTACGTCGTGAACGTGAGCGCGCCGCGCCCGACAGCCGCGTCGGTTTCGATCTCGAACCGGACTTCGCCCTCTTCATTCTCGCCGAGTCGCAGCGTCCTATTCCGGGATCCGATAATCGAGATCGGACCTTCGGTTTCGAGTTCGACGGTAATCGTTCCGACTCCGTCGGCGAGCGCGAAAAGACTCACCGGGAGCGTCGCGAGTTCCCCGGGGCCAAGCACGCGCGGAACGGTCGGCAGCGTGACGATCTCGGACTTCACCGGGACCGCCCGTTC
>PXBQ01000433.1 GCA_003566875.1 Spirochaetaceae bacterium
AGAGGTTCAGTCCAAACTCTTTCGCATTGCGCTCGATCGCCTGCATCATGTTCTCGGCCGCGTCGTCCGAGAACGGTCGCGCCTGACTCTTCGTCGGGACGATGTGATCGATCGTCGCGAACGTCCTCTCAGGGTACGCGACGGTGAGACCTTTTTCACGCAACATATCGAACGCCTGCGGGCTCGTAACCTCGTGGACGAGGTGAAGCCCGATGAAGAGCTGCGTCTGTCCCGTCGGCAGCGTCGCCACCGAGTGTGCGTCCCAAATTTTGTTGTACAGTGTCCGTTTTGCCATACTTCCTCCGATTTTCGAACCATAGAGTAACACATTGCACGGCATGTGTAAAAGATATAGTATCTATAGAGGTCATAGGACAAGACTATGGAAATGCATCAACTCCGATACTTCCTCGCGGTCGCGCAGAACGGTTCGTTCACGGCCGGCGCGAACGTATGCAACGTCTCGCAACCGTCTCTCTCGGCGCAGATCGCGAAACTCGAGGGCGAACTCGGAGGGCCGCTGTTCGAACGCTCGCGGCACGGAGCCAGACTCACGTCGCGGGGAGCGCTCTTCCGCTCGCACGCCGCGGAAGCGCTCCGACGCCTCGAGACCGGTCGGAAACAACTCGACGAGTTGTCCGGTCTCAGACGCGGTACGGTATCGTTCGGATGCCTGCCGACGACCGGCGCGTTCCTGCTTCCTCCCCTGCTGCTCGCGTTCCGGCGACGACACCCCGAGATTCAGGTTCAGCTCCAGGAAGGTTCGTCGCCGGTCCTTGCGCGGGCTTTGCGGGAGTTCGAGGTCGAGCTCGCGATTCTCGACGAGGCCGGCATGGGCTCCGACATCGCCGGCCGGCAACTGTTCAGCGAGCCGCTTCTGCTCGCGGTCCCCCCGTCGCATCGGCGCGCGGGTCGGGACGTCGTGCCGATCACCGTGCTCGCGGGGGAACCGCTCATCCTCATGCGGCGTGGGCACGGCTTTCACACGATCGTCGTCGACGTACTCGCACGGGCCGGAATCAAACCGACGGTCGTGTACGAGAGTTCGGAGATCGACACCGTACAGGCGCTCGTTCGGGCCGGGTTCGGCCTGAGCCTGGTGCCGCGTATGGTGATGAAACCGGAAGGAATCGCGTACGTCGAGATCGCGCCTCCGACGCCGTCGCGCACGCTCCTGATCGCGCACCGGCGCGGCGCCGTGCTCGACCCGGCCGCGCAGGCGCTGTACGACACCTCGATCGAGATCCTCGGCTCCACGACGTGATGTCGACGAGAGGACTCGCGACTTGTCGACGAACGGCGCGTCATCGAGTATTGTTCGGGAATGAGAGTAATCCAGTTCCGTGAAGGCGCCGGGGTGCGAGCCGCGGTCGTTGAGAGTGATTCCACCGCGCGAGTCGTCGAGCTCGACGGGGGCGTGTACGCGGCGGCGGGGATCGCGATCGGTTCCGGCGAGTCGCTTGACTCGACGATCGTGAAGTACCTAGGAAACGATACGATCGAGATCGACGATACCGTCTCGCGTGGCGCGCTCCGGCCGCCGGTTACGCACCCTGACCCCGCTCACCTCATCGTGACCGGAACCGGCCTCACGCATCTCGGCAGCGCGGGCGCCCGCTCGGCGATGCACGCGACAGGGAAACCCACCGGAGACGTGACCGACTCGATGAAGATGTTCAACCTCGGGCTCGAGAACGGCCGTCCGGCCCCCGGACAAATTGGCGCGCAGCCCGAGTGGTTCTACAAAGGCGATGGGTCGATTCTCGCCGCGCCCGAGGCAGACCTGCCCGTGCCGGCCTTCGCGCTCGACGCCGGCGAAGAGCCGGAGCTCGCGGGCATCTACGTGATCGGACCCGACGGCAGCCCGTGGAGGATCGGGTTTGCACTCGGAAACGAGTTTTCCGACCACGTTACCGAACGCTTCAACTACCTCTGGCTCGCTCACTCGAAGCTCCGCGCGTGCAGCGTCGGCCCGGAGTTGGTTCTCGGCGAGATCGCGGGCACGATCGAAGGCGAGAGTCGGATCGTACGCGACGGCGAGGTCATCTGGCGGAAGCCGTTTCTCACGGGCGAAGAGACGATGGCGCACACGATCCGGAACCTCGAGCACCATCACTTCAAGTACCCACAGTTCCGCCGCCCCGGCGACGTGCACGTTCACTTCTTCGGCACCGCGACGTTGAGCTTCGCCGACGGGATCACGATCGAACACGGCGACCGGTTCGAGATCGAAGCACCCGGATTCGGGCGGCCGCTCCGGAACACGGTATCGTGGACCAAGGAAAAAAACGCAACGCCGGTCGTGGTCGGGGTTCTGTAGATGGAGCTTTTGTCGCCCGCGGGAAGCGCGGAGAAGCTCGCGTACGCGTACCGCTACGGCGCCGACGCGGCGTACATCGGGCTCCCGTTCTTCAGTTTGCGCGCGCGCGCCGACAACATAGACGATGCGGACGCCGACGCCCCCGAAAGACTCGCGGCGATCAAGAACGGCAAGAAACTGTACTGCGCGCTCAACATCTACTTTCACAACGCCGACCTCGGCGCGCTCGATGCGCGGCTCGAGAGGCTCGCCGCGTTCCCGTTCGACGCGTTCATCGTGAGCGATATCGGGGTTCTCCCGATTCTCCGCCGTCGTTTTCCTGCGGTCGAGCTGCACCTCAGCACGCAGGCGAACTGCACGAACCGCGAAGCCGCTCGGATGTACTATGAGATGGGTTTTTCGCGGATCGTTCCCGGACGCGAGTTATCGCTCGACGAGATCAAAGCGATCAAGGACTCCGTACCCGAGCTCGAGATCGAGGCGTTCGTGCACGGCGCGATGTGTATCGCGTACTCTGGCCGGTGTTTCATCTCGGCGTGGGCGAACGGACGGTCGGGGAACCGCGGCGACTGCTCGCACAGCTGCCGGTGGAACTACCGCCTCGCGCTCGAGGAAGAAAAACGCCCGGGTGAGTTTTTCCCGGTCGAAACCGGCGAGACGTCGAGCGGAAC
>PXBQ01000005.1 GCA_003566875.1 Spirochaetaceae bacterium
CCCTTCCGCCGTCGGACATACACGACGCGCCGCGTTGATGGGCCGGGTTGTCGACCTTCGTGCTGCGCTTCGCGCGACACACTGGCCGGGGGCCGGTGAGCTGGTGTTGTCGGTTTCCGACGAACACATGGACTGGAACGCGGGTACTTTCTGTGTCGAGTGGGGCGACGGAGAGTGCCGCGTGAGCGAAAGCAAAAAAGACGCCCAACTCACCGCCGACGTTCGCGTCCTGACGCAGATTCTATTGGGGTACATCGACGGCGGAACGGCGCTCAGGTTCAAACTGGTCACATCCGACCTCTCCGCGGCGGAACTCAGCGCAATTTTCCCGGCGAAGCCGCAGTTCCAGAATCACGGATTCTAGCCGACGTTCGATCGGACCTCCGTGACTGTTGCGTTTTTTGACGTGTGACCGCGGCGTTGACGAAAAGCTCACCAGAGCTTATGATTATACCGATACTCAAAACAAATTTGGGTATTCCGGGGATAAATGGGACGCACCGCCAGACAGTCGAACATTTCGAGGGCTACCTCACGTCGCGAAAAGAACACCCTACAGCGGTTTCTTGCGGACGTTTGGGCTCTCGGGCGGTCGACGTTTACAGTTATGGTAATCCCCCACTCCGAACAGAAAATCGTTAACTTCAAGATCTCGGTCTTTGCTGTGGCTTTCTCGTTCGTCGTGCTTTCAACCGTGTTCGCAACGTCGGTCTATCTCGCTACCGCGGTAGTCGGTTCGTCGAGCCTTGTCTCGTCAAAATCCGTGGCGCTCGAGCGTTCAGAGGCGAGCCTCGATTCGATTCTGGACGAGCTGAACCAGGTCATTCACCTCACGCGAGATTTTGAGACCGCCGTCTCTGAGACGATATCGTCGATGAATCATGACTCCGAAGAGATGTCTGCGGTATCGAATAGTGCACTACCAACCTCGTTCGGGTTTGGCGGGGCAGGCAATAATGCTGAGCCGCCCGAAGTGACCGAGTTAGCCCGGCTCGCCGATGTACTGCGTGAGTCGGTTCCTCCCCTTCAAGGCGTACAGGGTTTGATGTCGCTCCGCGAGTCATTGCTGACCGATATTCCGACGGGCTGGCCGCTTGTCGCGGGGCGTGGTGTTGTGACGATGGAGTGGGGACCGAACATCCATCCGGTGTTCGGCAACTGGTACATGCACACGGGAATCGACATCTGGGATGCAACCGGAGCGCCGGTCCTCGCGGGCGCCGACGGTGTCGTGAGCGGCATCGCGTGGGACCCTTTCGGGTACGGTAACTACATCTGGGTTCGGCATAAGTACGGATTCCGCACGCGGTATAGCCATCTGAACTCGGTCGACGTTCGTGAAGGTCAGGTCGTCACGCAAGGTCAGCGGATAGGGACGATCGGCGCAACCGGACTCGCAACGGGTCCACATCTTGACTACGAAATCTGGCTCGGCGCCGACGTACTCGACCCCGCGCATTTCCTCAAGCTCCAAAATACCTTCAACCGCCGGCTTCCGAACCAGCGCGTCGTACGGCAGTAACGACAACAACTGTTCCACAAACGCGAGCCGGATCTCATCATCCTGAACGGTTTACGCCCGAAACGGTAGAATGGCGCCGATGAAGACACCAGACGGCCTTAACTCGACACCCGAATCTCCAAGCTTGACTCTCGTGACCGGGGACATCGGCGCCGGAAAGACGACGCGTATCGTGCGGTATGTCAACGATTGCAGGGCCCGTGGTCTTCACGTAGGCGGCGTCATCGCGCGACGCACACGCGAAGGCTACGAATTTGTCGATGTGAACAGCGGTTGCGCACGGGCATACGCTGCGAGAAACCCCGACCAAGGCCATTCGGCGCGTCCGCGGTTCCGTTTCGACGCAGAGGCTTTCGCCTGGCTTAACGGCGTGTTGCGTTCGGCCGTAGAGGATCGCTGCGACGTGATCGTGTACGACGAGTACGGTCCCCTCGAGCATGGCGGTGGCGGTGCATTCGGTGCGTTGAAGGCGATTTCTCAGCAGTTCCGCGGCCGGCTTGCGATTGCGGTTCGGCGGTCGCTCGCCGATCACGTCGCGATCGCGCTCGGGATTCCGCCCGCCGGCGTTGAGATCATCGACGTCGGGTTTCTCTCATGAACTCGGCTCGGGCAGTCGGGTCGTTAACGTTCCGAAGGCGCCACGGCAGCTCGACGACCGAGCCGTGTTTTTCGACGATCGTGCGCAACGACCGATCTCCCCGCGCAACCGCGCGCTCGATGATCGATTGCGCTGCAGGCTCGTATACCGCAAATAGCGGGTCCACAAACGTACTGTAGAGGCACCGGGTCGCGCTCACCGCGCGCGTTCGGTCACGGTGGGAGACAAGGTACTCGAGGTGATCGGCTGTGAGATTCGCGAGGTCGATCGGTACAACGAGCCATGCGCAGCTTGGGTGCGCCTTGAACGCGGAGAACACGCCCGAGATCGGGCCCCCGGTGATCTCGTCGACGATCGTCGGAAGATCCCGGTACGTCGGCTGTTCGCGTTGATCCGGACGAATCGAGACGTACACGCTCTCGCACACCACCTCTAAAAGCACCGCGACGTGGTGCGCCTGGTCGCGATCGTGGTATATTATCGTGGCTTTGTCGCTCCGCATTCTCGTGCTGCGACCACCCGCGAGCACAAGGCCGTACAGGTTTGGTGAACGTCCCGCCATTCGTGTTTCCATGAGCATCTCGTTGATATCTAGTGCGATCGAGACGTTGACGTCAACCCGAGAGGCCGGCCGATCGGATTGCCCATTCGGTGCACAACACGGTATTTTTAAAACGAGGAGGCGGGCATGGTTGCTTCAGAGACGGCTTTGTTGATAATCGATGTGCAGAACGACTTCTGCCCGGGAGGCGCGCTCGCGGTCCCCGACGGTGATTTGGTTGTCCCGGGAATCAACGCGATCGCTCCGTCGTTCGGCCGCGTCGTCGCGACGCGCGACTGGCATCCGGCAGGGCATATATCGTTTGC
>PXBQ01000461.1 GCA_003566875.1 Spirochaetaceae bacterium
GATCGGCGCCGGCGACTCGTTCCACGCCGCGATCCTTGCGTGGCTCGAGATGCACGAGCGCCTCAGGATCGATACGATTGCCGCATTGTCCGGCGACGACGCGCTCTCGGCGTTACGTTTTGCGTCCCGCGTCGCGGCTCTCACGTGTTCGCGCGCTGGGGCAGAACCGCCCACAATGGACGAGTACGAGCGAGACGGCAATTCGCCGAGAAGGATATAAGATGAAGAATAAAACGGACAAGGCGGAAGAGCAAAAAACTCGGGAACCGACGGTTGAGAATATCCGGGATCTGATCCTCGACGCAAAAAAGAAGGCGTACGCCGAGACCGACTCGGAACCGGAACCGGAACTGACCTCGACGGTCGAGTGGCCGGTGACGTGCACCGTCGGCCCCGGGCTCGAAGGGGCGATCGCGTGCGAGTCGAAGATCGGGTACGTGAACGGGTCGAAAGGATGGTTGATCTACCGTGGGTACGACATCTTCGACCTCTGCGCGTACTCGACGTTCGAGGAAACGTCGTACCTTCTGCTGCACGGGCGCCTGCCGAGTCAATCTGAGCTGACGGAGTTTACGACATCGCTTCGGGAGCGGATGTTCATACCGCAGACGCAACGACTCATGTTGAGCTTCCCGATCGAGACGATGAACCCGATGTCCGCTCTGCGGCTCGGCACGAACCTCATGCGGCAGAAACAGACGTACCGTGACCGTGACTCCGACACGGAAGTCGGAGAGATACTCGCGACCGACGACGACACGATTCCGATGGAGACGCGCCCTGCGGGCAAAAAAAACCCGGTATTTGAGTTTCTGACCGGCCTTTTCAAGCGCGTACACCCCGCGTCGGCCGACGCGCTCGTCGGGTCCGATGAGATCGAAAGCTGTTACAACCTGATAGCAGGGGTCGCGTCGGTTGCCGCGACGATCGGTCGAACGCGCGCGGGACGGATACCGCTCGAACCGCTTCCGGAGTGCGGTTTCGCGGGCAACTACCTCTACATGGTGACCGGGAAGCGCCCGACCGCGCTCGAAGAGCGAATCATGGATATTTCGTTGATTTTGCACGCGGATCACGGGATGAACGCGAGCACGTTCGCGTCGATGGTCGTCGCGTCGACGCTGTCGGACATCTACCTCGCGATCGGCGCGGGAATTTCCGCTCTGAGCGGCCCGCTGCACGGCGGCGCGAACGTCGAGGTTGTCAAGATGCTCGCCGAGATCGGTGATCCGTCAAACGCCGGGAACTGGTTCCGCGACACGACCGCGGCGAAGAAAAAAATCATGGGTTTTGGCCACCGGGTCTACAAGGCGTACGATCCCCGCGCGCGAATTCTCGGGCCAATCTCCGCGCTTCTTACCGAAAACGACGCAACGCTCAAAAAAACGTACGCGACCGCGGTCGCGCTCGAGGCCGAAGTGGTTTCGGAGCTCGGCGCGACGAAAAAAATCTTTCCGAACGTCGACTTCTACTCCGGGATCGTGTACTCGGCGATGGGAATCCCGCGAGAGTTGTACACGACGGTCTTCGCGGTTTCGCGTGTCGCCGGGTGGTGCGCGCGCGTCGTCGAGTACCTCGAGAACAACCGAATTTTCAGACCGCGCGCATTGTATACCGGTACGTTCGACGAGAAGTACATCCCGCCGAACGAACGCTGAAGCAAGCGGTTCCCATTTTGCCCTGAAAATGGGAACCGCTGCCTGCTCCTGCCTCTGCTCCCTGCCCCCGCTGGAAGCGGCCTGCCCCGGCGGCGGCGGCGGTCACTCGCGCGTGAGGCGCCGGTACTTGATACGGTGAGGGATATCCGCCGCGCCGCCTAAGCGACGGTGCCGGTCCTCGTCGTACTCGGAGTAGTTGCCCTCGAACCAAACGACGCGGCTGTCGCCTTCGAACGCGAGGATGTGCGTCGCGATCCGGTCGAGAAACCATCGGTCGTGCGTCACGACGACCGCGCAACCGGCGAAGTTCTCGATGCCTTCCTCGAGCGCGCGCATCGTGTTGACGTCGAGATCGTTCGTCGGCTCGTCGAGCAGAAGAACGTTCGCGCCGGTTGTGAGCATCATCGCAAGCTGCACCCGGTTACGTTCCCCACCCGACAGCATCGAAAGCTTCTTCTGTTGGTCGGTACCCGAGAAGTTGAACCGCGAGACGTACGCGCGCGAGTTCATCTCGCGTGGTCCGAGCTTAATCGAGTCGTATCCGCCGGTTATCTGCTCAAAAACGGTTTTGTTCGGGTCGAGAACGTCTCGCATCTGATCGACGTGCGCGAGCTTCACGGTATCTCCGATCGCAAGGTCACCCGCATCAGGAGTCTCTACACCCGTTATGATCCGAATCAGCGTAGTCTTGCCCGCTCCGTTCGGACCGACTATGCCGACGATGCCTCCGGGCGGGAGCGAGAATGTGACGTCTTCGAACAACAATGTATCACCGTACGACTTGGAAAGGCCGGTGCTCTCGATCACCTTGTTGCCGAGCCGCGGTCCGGGTGGAATGAAGATCTCGAGATCCTTCGCGTTCTCGACGGCTTCGCGCGTCAACAGACTCTCGTACCGCGTGATGCGCGCGCGCGACTTCGCGTGTCGCCCTTTCGCCGACATCCGGATCCACTCGAGTTCCCGGTTCAGCGTTTTTTGCCGTTCGCTCTCGCGCTTTTCCTCGAGCCGAAGACGATCCTGCTTCTGCTCGAGCCACGACGAGTAGTTGCCCTTCCACGGGATTCCTTCACCACGGTCGAGCTCGAGAATCCAGCCCGCGACGTTATCGAGGAAGTAACGGTCGTGCGTGACCGCTATGACGGTGCCTTCGTACTGTTGGAGATGGTGCTCGAGCCACGCGACGGTCTCGGCATCAAGATGGTTCGTCGGTTCGTCGAGCAAAAGAATATCGGGTTTCTGAAGAAGCAGCCGACACAGCGCGACCCGGCGCCGTTCACCACCGGACAACACCGAAACGTCCGCGTCGCCGGGCGGACACCGGAGCGC
>PXBQ01000330.1 GCA_003566875.1 Spirochaetaceae bacterium
GACTCGATTGGAGTTCCGCTTTCCACTCGGCGATGAACTCGGCGAGCTCCGCGATATTCGCGCGTGCGACCTCGACCGTTCCCGTGCGCTCGGCTATCGCCATGACGGAGGTCTCGATCGTTGCGATCGCGTGATTCGTCGTGATCTGGATGAGCTCGGGTGACGAGCCGCCGATCGCGGCGCGAAGCCGCCCCATCATCGCTTCGTATCCTCCGAACACGAGGTAGTCCGCCTGTTGCGCGCGGACGACGTCGGATGCTCTGAGTTCGTACTCGGGGGGATGCTGCATCTCGTACGGTGCCAATACGTGTACGTTCTCGACGCCGGCCGCGTACGCAAATGCCGCGGTCCACGGCGTCGTCGCGACGACGGAGGGGCGCTCACTCGCTCCCGCGGCGAACGCCGCGCAGGTCAAAACGGTCGCTACCATGAGTAGCGTTCGGTGAAATCTCTGCATCTCTTTTATCCTCCTGAAACGGTTTTCTCTTCTTGTTTCGTGCAGCAATGATATGAACGCCCGCGAAAAGGACCGCGCCAAATATCGTGACGCCGGAACTCGCGGGAAGGTCGGCGAAGATCGCGAGCAGGAAGCCGCCGATCGCGACCGTGACACCGAAGATCGACGACAGAATGAACGTGCCGCGCATGCTCTTCGCGACCGCGATCGCCATGAGCGGCGGGAGGATCAGGATCGCGTCGAGCAGAAGCGCGCCGATCAGGCGCATCACAAACGTGATCGTGAGCCCGACCATGAGGATGATCGCGGTATATACGAGCGGTTCGTTGATGCCGATCGACGTCGCGACGTCCTTGTCGTACAGGACCGCCGCGAGACGTGGAAACAAAAGGACCACGAACACGACGACACACGCGGCGTACACCGCGGTCATCCGGGCGTCAAACGGGGTCATCGCGTAGATATTTCCCCAGAGGATCTGAAGCGAGTCGTTCGTCGAGACGTTGAACCTGTAGATGACCGCAAACGCCAGACCGACTGTAAGCACCATGAAGAACGTCGTTATGAACCCGACGTTCTGGTTGGTTTTTGTGCGAAGCCGCGCGATACTCAGCACAACCGCGGTGTTCGCGAGCATTCCGATGAGAAGCGGATTGAAGCCCGCGGCGAGCGCGATTGCGCTGCCGAGCAGCGACGAGTGCATGAGCGCGAACCGCAGTGTAATCAAGTTGAGCCGGAGCACGAACACCCCGACGAGCGGGAACACGATTCCCGCGGCGAGCAGTACGAGAAAACCACGCATCACCGGCGCGTACTGAAGGACCATCAACGCGCTCACGCGGAGATCTCCTCTTCCGGAACGATGGTCCCGTCGGTCAGAATCAAATGCCTCCACCCGGTACGATCCATTCCGTCGAACTCGTGCGTGACAAGCACGACGGTGATCTCGGTCATCGCCGATAGCTGTTCGAGAAGCGCGATGAACTCCTTCTTGCCCTCTGCGTCGAGGCTTGCGGTCGGCTCATCGAGCAGGACGATCTCCGGATTCTGGCTGAGGCACCGCGCTATCGCGACACGCTGTTTCTCGCCGCCCGAGAGCGTGCCGTACAACCGCCGAGAGAGCGTACCGCACCGCGTGGCTTCCATCGCATCGCGTATGCGCCGACGTTTCTCGTCGCGCGAGATGCGCGCGGTCGCGACACCGATCGCGACGACTTCGTACGCCGAGATTGGAAAGTCGACGCGCACCGACTCTTGGTTGACGTATCCAATTCGTGTCGTGCGGCGGTTTGTCCGCTTTCCGACCGGCGCGCCGAGTACGCTGACCGAGCCCCCGGCGACAGGGACGATCCCGAGGACCGCCTTCATGAGCGTTGTCTTGCCCGCGCCGTTCGCGCCGGTGATCAGGATGCGTTCTCCGCGTCCGATCGTGATAGATACGCCGCGCAAAACCGTGTTTTCGCCGCGCTTGATATCCGCGTTCTCGATCACGACTGCCTGCCGCTCGGGCGAGGCGGACGCTTGTGCCGCGAGAGAGCGCGCGCGGACAATCCGGTACGCGGCCTCGGGGTCGCTCACGTCGGCGAGGATGTCTTCGGTCCGGCAGTCGATGCGCTCGACGATACTCGTCGCGCTGTACGAGACGTGAAACGTATCGAAGACCGAAACCGCGCGAGAGCTCAGGACGTCGGTTTGTACGGTCCGGATACCGAGCCGCACGATCAAAAGCGCGGCCGCCCGACCGATGATCTTGTCGTAGAGAGTACAGTCGCCGACCGTCTCCCGGGTCCTCGCGAGGTGTTCGGTGAGGTCGAGCAGCGGATACAGCCACGGCTTGTTGCTCGAAAAGAGCTCTTTCTCTTCGCGGGTGAGCCGGAGAACGACCGCTCGGGACAAATCAGCCATCGGGGTGTTCCTCGGCGTCTTCCTCGGCGCGTGCGTGCGATTTTTCGACGATCTGCGAGAACGCCGAGTAAACATCTTCGGACGCGACGACGCGCATCTCGCCGAGAATACCTTTTTGGCCGATCACGTCGCGCGCCCAGCAGTGCACGTCGGCGCTGAGACCCTGCACGACGATCACTTTGAGACACACGTTCCCGCGCAGATGCAGTTGAAGATTCGCCGAGATCGTGAGCGAAGGGTAGTCGTCGGTCGGGTGCCGCTCGAGCGCCTTACCGTACGGGTACAGCAGCGTGAGGATGCCCGCGACTTCGCGTGTCTCATTCTGATCGACCGCGTGCGCGAGTTCCTTCCGAACCATCGCTCGCAAAGCCTCGGATCGGTTTTTGTGGCCCTGTCGCTCGACGAGAGTATCGAGTAGTTCGACGAGGTCGTGTTCCATTGAGACGCCGAACCGGGATAAGTTCATCAAGCGCTCTCCTTTCCGGATGCAGTGCCGCCTGCCGCCGCGGGTATCGTAATCGTACTTACCATCGTAACAGTAACACGAAATAGTGTAAACGTAGCACTGAGAGAAACGAACCTCGACAGTCGTCGAGTTTGCTCAGAATCGATGTTATGTGTACATTTGAGAGGGAGAGACGACTAGTGAAAAATACTTCTCAGAAAATTCGACTCCTGCTGTTTCTCTCCGGAGGATTGGCGCTTGCGGGGGTCTTTGTTTTTTTGATCGCCGGAAACGAGCTATTCCGAACGCGGCATCAGTATTTCGTCGAGTTCACCGGGATCTCGGTCGGTGGTTTACAGCCCGGGAGCGCGGTGAGGTACAATGGGATCAACGTCGGTACCGTCGAGGACGTCCGGTTCGCTCCGGGGAGCGTGCAGAACGTCGTGATCCGGATCTCGGTCGACAGCAACGTGCCGGTCAAGGCGGACGCGAAAGCGCGGCTCCAGTCGGTCGGCATCACGGGGGTACAGCAGGTCGAGATTTTTGGAGCGACCGACGATGCCGAGGATCTGCCTCCGGGATCGAAGATAGCAGCGGAAATGTCACAGTTTGACCAGCTCACCGAACCCGCGGTGAGTATCGTAAACGAGCTGCAACGGCTCGTGTTTGATGCGGGACGTTTTTTTAGCGAGGAGAACCAGGAGAGTATCGAGCGTGGTCTTGCCGATCTTGCGCTGATCCTCTCGGAAAGTCGGCAGGTGGCCGACGGAGCGGCGTCGAACGTCGAACAAACGTGGCGCCGGATTGACGGTGCGGCCGCGGGCGTCGACGGGATTATCACGGAAAACCGCGACCCGATTGCCGCGGGAATCGACGGTTTTTCCCGCGCTGCGTTTCAGCTCGCGGATACCGCGGAGCGAATCGAGCGATTCTCCGCTCAGCTGCTCGCGGGAGACGATGTCACTTCGCTTGCCGCGGTGCTCGCGCGGCTCGATTCGACGATCGCCGGTGTCAACGACACTGTTGCGCAACTCGGTAACAGTATCTCGACGATCGAGCGCATCGTGCTCGAAGGTGAGGATACGTTTCTCGACTCGCTCGTGTTGCTCGAGGACACGCTACAGTACCTGAACAATTTCGCGTTGACGATCAGCGAGAATCCGTCAAGAATAATTAGACAATGATCCCCGCGGAGCCATTTCTGGAGGTGCTACTGTGAGGAGTCTGATTCGGGCCGTGACGGTCGTCGGGATCTTTTTTGTGCTCGCCGGGTGTTTCTCGTTCGGCGCCGATCCGACGTACTACTACGTGATAGAGTACGCGGGGGAGGCGAATCTCGAGGGTGTGACCGTTCCGTACTCGGTGGTCGTTCCCGATGCCGTGGTCGCCGAGGTTTACAACCGTCGCCAGATTGTGCAACGTCTCACAGGGCCGCGTCTGCGATACCTCTCGAGCGAACTCTGGGCGGTCACGCCGTCCGGCGCAATCGCCGATATGGTGTACGACCGCGCGAGAGCGCTCGAGGTCTTTTCGACGGTGGAACGCGATACCCGCCGCACGACCGCCGAGTACCGACTCACGGTCGTCGTCGATACGCTCGAGTACTTCTGCTGCGACGCCGATCCCGAGGCGAGGCTCACGTTCGCACTACGACTCGAACGCGAACGCGACGGGACGGTCGTTCTGGATCGGCACGTACGCGAAACCGTGATTCTGACCGAAAAATCCCCACTCGGTTTCGTGATCGCAGTCTCCGAGGTTTTATCGCGCGAACTCGATGCGTTCATTGCCGCGCTGGCCGGGGTCGAGTTAGAGCCTGGGAGCGGCGGCGAATGAACGGAGGCGTCGAACGCGCAGCCGAGATCACCGTTGTTCAGGAGACGGTGACCGTGACCGGGGCCGTGACGCGCGACACCGTCCTGCCGATGTTTCGTGCGATCGGAAAAGCCGATCTTTCCCGCGTCAAAACAATCAACCTCGAGCGCGTCACGACGATCGACAGCGCGGGGACGGCGTTCATCGACGTGATGATGGACCGCGTTCCTGGCCGCGATGCGTGCCGAGTGATCGCGGGAGGGGAGGTATCGGAGATGCTCGCGGCGCTTCACGCAGATGCCGGAGGGGCGCGGCGGCGCCGGCGGCCGCGGTTGCTCGTACGCGCCCGCAAGAAGGCGTCGAGCGCGTTCTCGATCCTGTACGCGTACTTGCAGCTCTCGGCCGACGTGTTCGTCCTGGCGTTCTTCGGGTTCTTCCGAAAGATGAAAAAACGACCGGGAGCGACGTGGGAGCAATGCGTGCGGATCGGAGTCGAGTCTGTGATGATAATCGGCCTTTTGAGCTTTGTGATCGGCCTTATTCTCGCGCTTCAGTCGGCCGCGCAGCTGCGTCAGTTCGGTGCGAACATTTTTGTCGCGGATCTACTCGCGGTCTCGGTCGTACGGGAAATGGGTCCGATGATGACCGCTATCATCGTCGCCGGACGAACGGGTTCTGCGATCGCGGCAGAGGTCGCGACGATGAAGGTCACCGAAGAGATGGAGGCGCTGACCGTGATGGGGCTCGATCCGATTAGCTTCGTCGTCGTGCCGAAATTCCACGCGATTACGCTCGTGATGCCTATCCTCGTAACGTTGTCGATCGTCGCGGCGATTCTCGGGGGCGCGATCGTCGCCGTGAACTACCTCGACCTCTCGCCGGTCGTATTCTTCCGGCAGGCCTTCAACGCGGTCGGCCCCGAGGAGTTTGTCATGTCGATCGTGAAAAGCCTTTTCTTCGCGTGGACGATCGTGATTATCGGCAGCTTCCACGGATTCCGCGTGACCGGTGGCGCCGACGGTGTTGGACGCGTCACGACGAGCGCGGTCGTTGCGTCGATTTCGGCGGTGATCGTGATCGACGTCGTCTTCAGTATGCTGTATCTCTTTTAAGGAGTGTCGATGGCTTCTCACGCGGTTGATGTGCAGTCGCTCGTGGTCGAGTACTCGGGAACTCGTGTGCTTGACGGCGTGACGTGTTCGATTGATGCACAGAACGTGACGTGTATCGTTGGGACGAGTGGGTGCGGTAAGACAACGCTTCTGAAGACGATCCTGCAGCTCGTACCCGCCGCGTCGGGCAGCATCGAACTGCTCGGAGAAGACGTTATCGAGCGCGAACCCGAAGAACGCGCCGAACTCCTGCTCCAGGTCGGAGTTCTTTTCCAGAACGGTGCGCTCCTGAACTCTTTGACCGTCGCCGAAAACATTGCGCTTCCGTTGCGGCTACACACCGATCTCCCCGATGAGGTGATCGCGCGAGTTGTGCGGGAGAAGCTCGAGATCGTGAATCTCCCCGGCGCACAAAACCTTCTGCCGCCCGAACTCTCGGGAGGGATGAAGAAAAGGGCCGCCCTTGCCCGGGCAATCGTACTCGACCCGAGGGTCGTCTTCTTCGACGAACCGTCCGCCGGTCTCGACCCGGTGAGCAGCGCGAGACTCGATATGCTCATGCTATCGCTCAAAAAACACCTTCGCATGACGTTGGTCGTCGTGACTCATAAGCTGTCGAGTATCTTCACCGTCGCCGACAAGATCGTGTTTCTCGACGAAGGCCATGTCGTTTTCGACGGTACGCTCAAAGCGGCGCGGGCGTCCGACATCGAGGTCGTCGCGCATTTTTTCGATCCGTTCGAGGAAAGGGCGACCGAGTTCTCGTAGGCGATGTACGCTCGCGAGACGCGGCGCAGGCTTTGTTCTGCGACACAAGTTCGATTTTGACAAGATTTCCGGAATCCGGTGGAAAAACCGGGGGAAAAAGTTGTATTCTTCCGCGAGCCTCCCGAAGAGTAACATAGGATGGGTCGCCGTTCGAGTCTTCCGAACGGCACAGGCTGAGTCAAGGAGCGCCGCGTCATGATTCCACGAAAACTGAAACTGCTTCCGGAGCACCTGTACCCGTCTCACGAGTGGTCGATTACCGAGACCGCGTTCTCACAGCGGTGGATGGGAAACGCCGAGACGATCTTCGCGCTCTCGAACGGGTTTCTCGGCATCCGGGGAGTGTTCGAGGAAGGCAGGCCTTCGATCGAGGCCGCGACGTTCTGCAACGGTTTTCACGAGACGTGGCCGATCGTTCACGCCGAGGAGGCGTACGGGTTTGCCCGGACCGGTCAAACGATCGTGAACGTGCCCGACGCGACAATCGTAAAATTATACGTCGACGACGAGCCGCTGTACCTGCCGACCGCGCGGATGACCGAGTATACGCGTGAACTCGACTTTCGGCGCGGCGTGCTCACGCGCGAAATGAACTGGTCGAGCCCGGCCGGCAAGCAGATTCGCATCTCGTCGCGCCGACTTGTCTCGTTTGAACACCGGCACGTCGGGGCTATCACGTACGAGGTGACCGTCGATACCGATGCGCCGATCGTGATCTCGTCGCAGCTCTTGAACCGGCAGGACAGTCGTGCGATCGATGAACCGCGGACGCTAAACGGCGACCCGCGCCGCGCAAAGGCTTTTTCGCATCACGTGCTCAATGCGACCGACCACGTCGACGAGGACCATAGAGTCGTAACCGGATACCGGACGACGAACTCACGGATGACGCTCGGGGTCGGAATCGACCACGTGATCGAAACCGAGAATTCATGGTCCGCGCAGAGGACATGGAAAGAGGATCTTGGAAAGGTCGTGTTGACGGTCGACGCGCGCGCGGGAGTCCCGTTTCGCGTCACCAAATTCTTCACGTACCACACATCGCGTTCGGTTCCTCCGGGTGAGCTCGTCGATCGAAGCATGCGAACGCTCGACCGCGCGGTACGCGACGGGTACGAGGCGCTCGAAAACGCGCAAAGTGCGTACCTCGAGCGGTTCTGGGAACGCGCGGACGTAGTCGTCGAGGCCGAGCCGCGGGTACAGCAGGCGGTGCGCTGGAACATCTACCAACTCTGCCAGGCATCCGCGCGCGCGGAGACGTCGGGTATCCCCGCCAAAGGGCTCACCGGCCAAGCGTACGAAGGCCACTTTTTCTGGGACACCGAGATCTACGTCACACCGTTCCTCACGTATACCGATCCACGCATCACGCGGAATCTTCTGCGATTCAGGCATACGATGCTCGATAAGGCGCGCGACAGGGCGTCCGAGCTCTCGGAGTCAGGCGCGCTGTTCCCGTGGCGAACGATCAACGGTGAAGAGGCGTCGTCGTACTACGCCGCCGGCACCGCGCAGTACCACATCAATGCCGACATCGCGTACGCAATCAAGCGCTACGTCGATGTCCGTGGCGATCGTGAGATCCTCGCCGAGATCGGCGGGGAGATCCTCGTCGAGACGGCTCGGCTCTGGGCCGATCTCGGCTTCTACAGCCCGGAAACCGGGGCGTTTCATATTCACGGCGTGACCGGTCCTGATGAGTACACGACCGTCGTCAACGACAACACGTTTACGAATCTCATGGCCCGATCGAACCTGAGGTACGCAGCCGACGCGATCGACTGGCTCGAAGAGCACCGCAGTGAGGCGTTCTCCCACCTCGTGCACGTGACGCGTCTTGAGCACGACGAGCGCGCGAGATGGCGGCGAGCGGCCGATGCGATGTACATCCCGTACGACGAAGAGCGCGGCATTCATCCGCAGGATGGGAATTTTCTCGAGAAGGAAGTCTGGAACTTCAAAGATACGCCCGTGGAGAACTATCCTCTGCTTCTGCATTACCATCCGCTGGTGATCTATCGCCACCAGGTGATCAAACAAGCCGATGTCGTTCTCGCGATCGTGCTACACGGAAACGAGTTTTCCGCGGAACAGAAAAAAAGCAACTTTGACTACTACGATCCGCTCACGACAGGCGACTCGTCGTTGTCCGCGTGTGTCCAGTCGATTCTCGCGGCCGAGATCGGGTACGAGCAGAAAGCTCTTGAGTACTTCCAGTACGCCCTGCTGATGGATCTTGCGGACGTTGCCGGCAACGTCGTCGACGGCGCGCACGTCGCGTCGACCGGGGGCGTCTGGATGGGGCTCACGTACGGATTCGGCGGGATGAGAGACTTCGAAGGGAAACTGTCGTTCGACCCGCGGCTCCCGGCCGCGTGGGGACGGCTGCGGTTCCCGCTCCGGTTCCACGACTCGTACCTCGTCGCCGACTTCACGCACGACCGCTACGCCTTCGAACTCACCGACGGCGAGGCGCTGACGTTCACCGTGCGCGGAACCGATGTCACCGTTAAACCGGGGCAGCGCGTCGAACTCGCCGTGAACGATCTGCCGGGCGTGCCGACGTCGTAAATTAGTTGCCCCTCGTAAGAGGGTGGTGTAACGTGATGCTGTGGGGCCGGCGGGCCGAGATTTCGGAACAAAAAAGGAGTAACGTGTGAAACCTGAGTTGATGGTGCTTGCAGCGGGAATGGGAAGTCGGTATGGAGGCTTGAAACAGGTCGATCCGGTAGGACCGAACGGCGAGACTATTCTCGATTACTCGGTGTACGACGCGATGAAAGCCGGGTTCGGCCGCGTGGTGTTTATCATCCGCCGCGACATCGAGGAGGTGTTCCGCGAAAAAATCGGGAAGAAGTTCGAGGCGCGCATACCGGTCGAGTACGTTTTCCAGTCGCTTGACGATCTGCCCGAGGGATTTACCGTTCCCGCCGGCCGCGAGAAGCCGTGGGGTACCGCGCACGCGGTGTGGGTCGCGAGGAACGTAGTGAAGTCCAACTTGGCGGTTGTGAACGCGGACGACTACTACGGCCGCCGATCGTACGAGCTTCTCTCGTCGATGTTAAGCACCCTCGAGGACGTCCCGTCGTACGCGATGGTCGGATACCAGCTCGGGAAGACGCTCTCGGATCACGGACACGTCAACCGCGCGGTGTGCCGAATCTCAAGCGAAGGGCTGCTCGAGCAGACCGTCGAAACGCTCAAAATCGAGCCGCACCCCGACGATCGCACGCTCGCGCGATACCCGGAAGGTGACGGCTTCGAGAAGCTCTCGCGCGACACCGTCGTCTCGATGAACATGTTCGGTTTCACGCCGAGTTTTTTTGGGTTCATCGAAGAGGCGTTCGTCGAGTTTCTCTCGACGCGGCGTGAAGAAGAAAAGTCCGAGCTGTACATACCGACGGTCGTAAACCGGTTGATCGCGGACGGACGCGCGACGATGAAAGTGCTCCGGAGCGAAGACTCGTGGTTCGGCGTGACGTACAGCGACGACAAACCGCACGTCGTCGCCGCTGTCAAAAAGCTGATCGACGCAGGGGTGTATCCGACACCGCTCTGGGGCGCGCGATGATGATCCGTTGCGCGAGATGATATCCGCAACATTCGGCGGCTGAGCGACGGACGGGACGTATGAGCGACACGACCGATCACGGTGACGCCGAGCGCGACTGGTTCACGCTCGACAACGCCGCCAAAATTTACCCCGCGGCGCACACCGACGCGATGCCGCAGGTTTTCCGGCTCTCGGTGAGCCTCGACTCTCCGATTCGGATTGCGCGTTTGCAGACCGCCGCAGAGCGGATGATCGTCCGATGTCCGTACTTCCGCGTTCACCTAAAACGGGGAGTCTTTTGGTACTACCTCGAGAGATGCGACGCGCTTCCTCGAATAGAACCGCTTGCCGATGAGCCGATCTCGGGGTTCGCGATTCGACGCACGCACGATCTTCTGTTTCGTGTCCTCGCGCGCGACGCGACGGTCGCGATCGACTTTTCGCACATCTTGACCGACGGGCACGGTGCGATGCGATTTCTCGCGTCGCTCATCGCCGAGTATCTGCGATTGTCCGGTGAGCCGATAGAGTCGGACCCGTGGCTTCTCGATCCCGACGACCGGCCTGCCGCTGGAGAATCCGAAGACGCGTATCGCCGGTACTTTCGGAAACGAGTTTCGAAGCCGCCGGAGCTTGGCCCCGCGTACCACGTGCCGGGGTTTCCCATGCCGGGGTACCGCGTCGTCACCGGACGACTCCCGGTAACCGAGGCGCTCGCGACGGCCAAACGTTACGGAGCGACTCTGACCGAGTATCTGACGGCTGTGTACATCGAGGGCGTGGTCGAGCGGCATCGCCACCAGAGAGAGAGTTTCATTCGTCCGCGAAAGTCCGTCATCCGGATAGAAGTACCCGTGAACATGAGGCGCCTGTTCCCGTCCGGAAGCATGCGGAACTTCTCGCTGTTTGTTTCGCCGGAAATCGACCTCGCGTTGGGCGAGTACTCTTTCGACGAGATCGTGAAAATCGTGCACCACACGATGAACGTTCAACTCGATCCACGGCAGTTATTGCGCCAGTTGGGGCGGAACGTCGCGGGTGAACTCAACCCATTCGTGCGGGTGGTACCGCTTTTCCTCAAGGATATCTACCTGTCGTACCTCCACTACCGACTCGGCGACAGGTTATACTCCGGGGTCATCTCGAACCTCGGGCGGTTTTCATTTCCGGCGTCGGTTGAGAAGCACGTCAAATCGGTCGGGTTTACGCTTGGACGGAACCCGGTCAGAAAAAAGGACTGCGCGGTCGTGAGCCACGGAGACGAACTATCGATCTCTTTCGGCAGCATGATAACCGGAAGAGAACTCGAAAGGAGTTTTTTTCGGCGTCTTGTCGAAGACGGGAACGCCGTAACGGTTTCGGAGGTGGGCGGATGAAAACGTGCGAAAGCTGTGGTGTACTCGTTGAGGACGATGTCGTTCGGTGTCCGTTGTGTCGTGTGAAGATCGACGATGGGAACGCCGAGGAAGGGGTTCCGGAACCGACCGCCGAACAGCGTGCAACCGTAGCCGGAGCCAAGCTCTGGTTGTGGCATGTCGTTTCTCTGCTCGCGTTCATCTCGTCGATGATCGTCGTTGCCGCGGATTTTGCATCCGGGTTCAGCTTCTCGTGGTCTCGTTACCCGGTGTCGTCGATCGTGTACGTCTGGGCCGCGGTGAGCGCTGCGATCTTCCTGTACCGGAGACCTTTTTTCGTGTGGATTGCGGAGGCGGCGGCGGTCATCGCGTTTCTTTTTGCGATCAGTCGAATGACCACGGAGACGACGTGGTTTTTCTTGCTCGCGCTGCCGATCGTCGGGATCGTGTTTCTTGTGATCGGGACGGTCGTTGCGATCTGCAAACGACTCGCGCTCTCGGCGGTTCCTGCGATCGCGGTCGTCCTGCTCGGCATCGGTATCAAACTTGTCGCTCTTGAAGCGACGATTGGATTCTACGTCGACGGGGCATTCGGGCTCAGTTGGTCGCTTGTTACCTTCGCGTGCGCGGTTTCTCTTTTTGTGACGCTTCTTTTTGTGAACGCTCGACTCGGCAACCGACGCCGCGAGTTCAAGCGGATCTTTCACGTGTGAGGTGAGTATGTACGTACTTGACAATGCGAACCTGGCCGTCGCGATACTCGACCCCGTGGCCGATCGCGAACGATTCGGCCCGCGGTACTGTACCGGCGGGTACATCTTGCAGGTCGAAGACGCGCGACATGGACCGCTGCTTACGGGGCCGACGTACCCTGACAGCTTCAACTGGTTCGACGGGCAGGGCATTCCCGATTCATTCGCGCAGAATCCGTTGTTCGATCCGGCCGCGACGAATCGGAACGCGCTCATTGTCGGGATCGGTGAGTGCGACCTGGTCGCGCGGACGGTCGTCGCGTACTGCGACTGGGCCGTCGAGAGGTCGTCCGACTCGGTCACGATGTCGAGCTCGCACGCGTTCGGCCCACACGCCGTCCGGATCGAACGGACGGTACGGCTCGACGCCCGGACGGTCAGGTCATCGACGCGCGTCGTGAACGAAGGAAAGGGTCTGCTTCCGATCCGGTGGTTTCCTCACCCGTTTTACCCGCACCCCGATTCCGACGATCTGATACGGTTGAGTTTCCCGGTTCGTCTTGCGGCGGGGAACGGGCATGCGCCGGAGACCGGGTACCATATCGGTCCGACCGGTTTCATCCGTCGGGTCGGGTGGCCGTGGAGCGACGGGTACTTCATGCCGCTCGAGCACGACTCGCGCGCACCCGTGACTATCGTCCAGAGGCACCCGGTCCTCGGTCTTGTCGTGGGTGCGACGAGCTACACACCGGCGTTTTTCCCGATCTGGGGCAACAGCCGGACGTTCTCGTGGGAGCCGTACCTCGAGGAAACGATCGGCGCGGGTGGGAAGCTCGCCTGGTGGGTCGATTACGTGTTTTAACTTTGACCCGCGTTAACCGACCGGATCAACCGATCGGATCGGTCAGCGCGTGGTCCTCGCTCTCGACGACGAGATTCTCGCTGATCACGACGACCGCGTCGTGAGAAAGCGCGTAGCTCGCGTGCCAGACGTTTCGCTCGATGCAGACGGCCCGA
>PXBQ01000116.1 GCA_003566875.1 Spirochaetaceae bacterium
AGCGCACAGTCTGCGGGTAGACGGCATACAGCCAGGAGTCCCGGAAGCACCGCGAGGTCAAGCATCACGTGCGCCGCATTCCGACCGGCATAGTCTCATTTGATCAAAAGAGCCCGACGAACACGACGCCGTGTCGTTTTGAGGCGGTGAGGATACGATTGGCCTCCATTGACCACGGCGATACGGTGCGCATACTAGCAATCTACGGGGTTTATCACGGACGCGCAAGAGAGTTTTCGCCGAGACAGCCAACATGGCTGGAGTCCCCATCCGACTGCCGTTAGTCCACCGCAAAACTCCACAACGCGGACGGTCCTCGGTTTATTTAGTGCCTATAGTGGAAATATTGGATTGATAGGGCCTTGTCCCTTCCTGTCACTCGGCTAAAATCAGAACTGGCGGGTTCACGGCCCTCACGAAACCAGATACAACAAGACGTTCAGCACTTGTGGTTGACGTCACCTTGATGGAGAATACCGGTAGAAATCCGACGGAGTACCCCGATGGTCACGTACGAGTGGGACGGAAACAAGGCTGTATCGAATGAGCACAAGCACAAGATTGGGTTCGTTGAAGCGAGCTCGGTGTTTGACGACCCGTTGGCTCTGTCTGTTCTCGATTCCGAGCACTCGATCGACGAAAACCGATGGATCACGATGGGAACGTCCGTACGGGGAAGAGTACTCGTCGTCGTACACGTGCGGGTCCATTCCGGCGAGACCGAAGAAGTGATTCGGATTATCTCGGCCAGACGGGCGACAAGCCTGGAGCGCACGGTGTATACTGAGGGATAGATATGGATATGCGGGAAGAGTACGACTTTTCAGGCGCTAAGAGAGGGGTGTTCCACCGCCCCGATCAACAGAAGCGCTATCTCATCAGCTTCGACCACCGCCCAGCCGGGGGGGAGTTTGAGATCTACTCCGGCGATGATGGGCAGTATCGGTATCGTCTTCGAAACGCCCACGGAATGGTTGTAGTAAACTCCGAGCCATTCAAGACGGAAGAAGAAGCACTCCAGTCGATCGACGCCCTTCGCGAGACTGTTATTGGCGCCGAGACCGTCGTCGCCCAGTAACCCCCCAACGATGAATCAGCGCTGCGCGCGCTCGCGGGAACTCACCCTTCGGACATCTCCTGGTACACGCGCTTCGCTACCGAGTAGATTCTGTCGTCGAGATAGCCGGGCTCCTTATCTGCGAGAAGCCAGACCTGATCCGTTGCGTACTGATGGAGGATCGACTTGATGAGCGTCTGGTACGGGACACCTTGCCTCTCAGCCTTTTCCCGGATCGCCGATAGATCCGCTCCCGAAAGGCGAATGCTGACCATCGTCGTCTCCTGGTCGCCTTGAAGCTTCCGGTCGAGTCGCTCGCGCTCCTTGCCGGTGATCGGGCGGTACTGGTCGGCCTCGTCCTCGATCCGCTGTTCTTCGGGGTCGAGTTCAAACTGGTCTTTCATCGTGCGCCTCCGTAAACCCACTCCACCGGTACACCATACGACATAAGTATACCACGTTGTATATACGATGTCAATCGGCAGAAACGACTCTATCGCACCAGCGGGTGTATGGACGACCTTCTTTCGCGACTAGTTCCCGCCCCCATCGGCCCGGTCTCTTCCCGACAACCCCCGCGCGTGATACGATCTCGTCATGAACCCATACCCACGACACAGTATTCGCCCGGTGACGTGCCTCGACGGCAGCTGGGATTTTGTTTGGCTCGGCGACGACGTCGACCTCACAGCTTCGGCGATCAAGTCGGCCGAGTCTGCGCGGCTCGCGCTCGACTCAAGCGCGCCCGGCGGGCGAGCGACCGTGCCGGGGTGTTTCGATACGGTCCCGGGCCGAGCCGGAGCACGCGGAACAGCCGCGTACCGGACGCAACTGCCGGCCGCGCGATCGGCAGGCGGTGGCGGCAGGCTCGTGTTCGACGGCCTCGGGATCTGGGCGGCAATCTACGTCGACGGGGCGCTGCTGCACGTGCACCGTAAGCCGTACTCACGGTTCACCGTCGATCTCCCGGCGGCGACCGGCGACCGGCCACGCGAGTTGATCGTCGTCGTCGATAATCGTTTCGACACCGAACGCTCTCCGCTGCAGGAGAACTACTTCGACTTCTACGCATACGGCGGAATCTTCCGCTCGGTATACTACCACGACGTTCCGGAACTCTTTCTCACCGACGTGCGCGTCACGACGACCGACCTCGAACGCGGGACGGTGACCGCCGTGGTCACGACGAACACACCCGGGAGCTTCGTGCTTGCGTACGCGTTCGACGGCGCGGCGCTCGGGGATCCGCGGAACGTCGAGATCCCGGACGCAGGCGCACGGCTCGAGTTGACCGTGCCGGACGCGTCGCCGTGGTCGCCGGATAACCCGAACCTTCACACGCTGACCGTCGCGATCCGCCCGCGCGACACCGCCGGCAGCGACGCGATGACCGACGACATCACGGTGCGGTTCGGCCTCAGGACCGTTGAAGTCCGCGGCGCCGACATCGTGCTGAACGGCGAGCCGGTTCGGCTGTTCGGATGGAACCGGCACGAGGCGCACGCGCAGTTTGGTCCGGCGCTGCCCGCCGCGCAACTCGAGCACGACATCGCGATCATGAAGAACGCCGGGGCGAACTTCGTGCGGGGCTCGCACTACCCGCAGGACTCGCGCTTCCTCGACCTCTGCGACGAACTCGGTCTGATGGTATGGGAGGAGTCGCTCGCGTGGCAGAACGACGAGCGGCACTTTGCGAACGACGAGTACGTTCGGCTCGTCGTCGAGCAGCAGCGCGAGATGATACAGGGACACATCAATCATCCGTCGATCGTGATGTGGGGCTTCCAGAACGAGCTACACAGCGAGAAGGAGTCCGCGCGACCGTTGATCGAAAAGCTCGCCCACGCGACGCGCGAGAGCGACGCGACGCGGCCGGTCACGTTCGCAACGTGCCGATTTCCGAACGATCTCTGCCTCGACC
>PXBQ01000010.1 GCA_003566875.1 Spirochaetaceae bacterium
CGGCGGCCGTGAGAGGCCGTGGGTTCTCGTTCGGTGTCCCGCGTCCTGCGCCTCCCACCAGGTACTGGATCCCGTACATGCACAGTCCAAAGCGATGCCGGTCACGGCTCATCGAGTTCTCCTTGTTGTTCAGGCGATTGCCATTCCCAAATCGGCGCGTTTCCGCGACAATGAGTATACCAAGAAGGGCCGTGTGTCGATAAGATAGGGGGAAAGGTGCCGTTCGATGGTCGGATAGGAGGGGAAATGGGGGTACGGTTGAACGGAAAGGTCGCGGTCGTTACCGGCTCGACGTCCGGAATCGGAGCGGGCATCGCGGGTCTGATGGCGCGCGAAGGCGCGTCGGTCGTCGTGAGCGGGCGCAGAGTACCCGAGGGCGAGGCCGTCGTCGCGGCGATCCGTGCCGACGGCGGCATCGCTGTGTTTCACGCCACCGACCTCTCGAATGTCGACGAGTGCGCGCCGCTGATCGATCGCGCGCGGACCGAGTTCGGCGGCCTCGACATCCTTGTGAACAACGCCGGAATCTTTCCGATCGCGACTTTCGAGGAAACGACTCCCGAGCTGTGGGACAAACTCTTCGCGGTAAACGCGCGCGCGGCATTCTTCTGCGCCCAGGCGGCGACCCCGTTGTTGCGCGCCCGCGGCGGCGGCTCGATCATCAATATCGGGTCGACGCACCCGTTCGGCGTCGGCACCGGGCAGTTCGCGTACGGGATCAGCAAGGGTGCGATGTTCACGATGACGCGAAAGCTCGCGATGCTTCTCGCCCCCGACAAGATCCGCGTGAACTGGATAACGGTCGGGTGGGTCCTCACGGAGCAGGAACGCGCGCTCCGGAATGTGCCCGAGGACGACTCGGAGTGGATCGCGGAGAATCAGGAACGGATGCCTCTGCGCGAGTTCACGACGGTCGACGACGTGAGCGAGACGTGTCTGTTTCTCGCCTCCGACGCCGCCCGGAACATCACCGGCACCGACATCGGCGTGAGTTCCGGGATGTCGATACACATGTAACTACAGCAAGTCAAACACACTAAGGGAGCAAGGGGTAAACAATGACTATCGATCTGAAAGGAAAAGTCGCGATCGTGACCGGAGCCGCCGCGGGAATAGGCCGCGAGATTGCTCTGACTCTCGGCCGCGAGGGAGTCAAAACCGTCGCGACGGATCTCGACACGGATGGGCTCACGAAGCTTGGCGATGAGTTCGCGAACAGCGGCTTTACCGGGTTGCAGCTCGAGTGCGACGTCGCCGATCCGGCCGCCGTCAAGGAAACGGTCGATCGCGTCGTGGCCGAGTACGGCACGGTCGACGTTCTTGTGAACAACGCGGGGGTCGCCCCGGGTGGACCGGTCGAGACGCTTCCCGTCGAAAAATGGGACCTGAACTTCTCGGTAAACACGCGCGGTCCGTTTCTCATGAGCCAGGCCGTAATTCCGTTCATGAAAAAGCAAAAGTCCGGACGCATCATCAACGCCGCGTCGTTCGCCGCGATCGTTCCCGCGATCGGCGGTGCCGCGTACGCCGCGTCGAAGGCCGCGGTCGTGTACTTCACGCGTGTGCTCGCGGGCGAGCTTGGGCCGTGGAATATCACGGTTAACTGCTACGCGCCGGGGATGATCCCGAGCGGGATCAATAACTTCGGCTCGCTTCCGCCGGCGGAAGCTTCGAAGTTGCTCGATACGCTCACGCTCAGGCGGTGGCAGAGCTCCGACGACGTCGCCAACCTGGTCTGTTTTCTCGCGTCCGATCTCGCGGGCTACATCACCGGTACGATGGTCGACGTGAGCGGCGGAAAACTCGCTACGCAACGACCGTACGTCGCGTACGAAGAGCCCGCGGTGTAGCGTCGGATAATACCGAGTCGTGTCAAACAGGCTACCGAAACCGATCGGCCGCCGAAGGAGACCAGATGTCGCTCCGATTTCATGAGATCGCCGAGCGCGATCACCGAATCCTCAATCCGTTCACCGAGGAACAGCTCATGCTGCTCGGTGAGATCTGCGGGTTGAAACCGGGTACTCGCCAACTCGACCTGTGTTGCGGTAAGGGCGAAATGCTGTGCCGGTGGGCCTCCACTTTTGGTGTCACGGGGATCGGTGTCGACATCAGCGCGGTCTTTCTCGCCGCGGCAAATCGGCGCGCCGAGGAACTCGCGGTCGACGACCGCGTCGAGTTTGTCGAAGCCGACGCGAGCGCGTACCCGATATCGGCGGGAGCATTCGACGTCGTGAGCTGTATCGGAGCGACGTGGATCGGAAACGGGTTGCCTGGAACGCTCGAGATAATGCGGCCCGGTCTGCGAAACGATGAAGGCCTGATCGTCGTCGGCGAGCCGTACTGGATCGAGACACCGCCCGATGAGGCGTACACGATGCTCGTCGACGGCGACCGTGAAGTGTTCACGAGCCTGCCGGGAACTCTCGATCGCTTCGAAGCCGCGGGTTTTGACTTGATCGAGATGGTGATCGCCGACCACCACGGCTGGGATCGGTACGAAGCGGCGCAGTGGCCGGCGCTCTCGGACTGGATTCGTGAGAACCCGACCGATCCCGATACCCCCGCCGTCCGGAAGTTCCTGGAGACGAATCGCCGTGCGTACCTCACGTACGGACGGCGTTTTTTCGGATGGGGCGTGTTTGTGCTCCGCGCGCGGTAAAGCGCGGAGCGCAGAGTAACACCGAAACGTTACCTGATCGCGACTCTGAGGTCGCCTCCCGAGGCAATCCAGTAGTAGATCGGGAACTCGAGGATTACGACGTCGGTGAGCACGATCGGATCGATCGCGATCGTCTCGGTGCGTGCGACGAGTTCGGCTTCGCGAATCGTCGGCAGAACCGAGCGCGAGATCACAATCCGATACTTGTTGCTCATCAGAAAAGCTCTCGCCATCTCGTCGTCGCCGCTGTCGTCGTTGCCTCCGGGGATCGCGATCTCAAACCCCGCGGGCGTTCGCACGAGCGCAAACGGA
>PXBQ01000354.1 GCA_003566875.1 Spirochaetaceae bacterium
CTCGTCGCCGAGACGCGCGAGCGATTCGGCACGATCGACATTCTCGTGAACAACGCCGGGACAACCGAAGACGGGCTGGCGGTACGGATGACCGACGCGTGGGAACGCGTGCTGGAGCTCGATCTCACCGCGCCTTTTCGGCTGTGCCAACTCGCGCTTCCGCTCATGATGAAGCGGTCGGCCGGTCGCATCATCAATATCGGTAGCATCGCGGCGCGCGTCGGTCTCGCGGGGCAGGCGAACTACACCGCAGCAAAGGCGGGGCTCGAGGGTCTGACCCGCTCGCTCGCGCAGGAGTACGGACGACGCGGTATCACCGTGAACACGGTGAGCCCGGGGTTTCTCGAAACCGAACTCACCGCGAACGCCGACGAGTTTGTGCGTCGGTACGTGACCGAACACTCGTCGACCGGCCGTTTCGTTACCCCCGAAGCGATAGCGAGTACGGTGTGTTTCCTGGCGTCGGACGACTCGTGGGCGATTACGGGTCAGACGATTCATGTCGACGGTGGACTCGTCAAGCTGTAACTTAAACAAGGAGCCTTGTACGACTATGCGAGTTGTTGTGACTGGAATAGGCGCCGTCAGCCCGGTGGGGCTGACGACTGACGAGACGTGGACGAACCTCACCGCCGGCAAGAGCGGGATCGGTCGAATCCAGGCATTTGACCCGAGCGAGTGGCAGTTGAAGGCACACATCGCGGGCGAGTTGAAAAACTTCGATCCGGAGACCGTTCTGGACCGGAAGGAGGCAAAACGGCTGGACCGTTTTTCGCAGATCGCGATCGTCGCCGCGGACGAGGCGATGCGCCAGTCAGGACTAGCCGCCGAAGGCGGCCTCCGGCATGACCTCGGCGTCGTTATCGCGAGCGGAGTCGGCGGGATCATCTCGCTGGTCGACCAGGCGTACTCGCTCAAGGAAAAAGGCGGGCGGCGCGTAGACCCGTTCGTCGTGCCGAAGATGATGTCGAACGCCGCGGCGGGCCTCATCTCGATGCGCTATGGCGCGATGGGACCGAGTTTTGCGACCGTTTCGGCGTGCGCGTCGGGTACCGACGCGATCGGAACAGCGCTCGACATGATCCGGAGCGGGCGGGTGAAAGCCGTGATCGCGGGTGGAAGCGAGGCGGCGGTTCTTCCGATCTGCGTAGCGGGATTCGAACAGGCGCACGCGCTGTGTATCGATTCGAACGACGATCCGGAAAGAGCGTCGCGTCCGTTTGACGCGACGCGCAGCGGATTCGTGCTCGGCGAGGGAGCAGGAATCCTCGTACTCGAAAACGAGGAGTCCGCGCGCGAACGGGGAGCGACGATTCTGGCCGAGCTTGCCGGTTGGGGCGCGGCGGCCGATAGCTACCATATTACGGCACCCGAGCCGTCCGGGCGCGGCGGAACGCAGGCCATCAGGGTCGCGTTATCGAACGGAGCGGTTGTACCCGACGACGTCGTGTACATCAACGCGCATGGAACCTCGACGCAACTCAACGATAAGGTCGAGACCGTCGCGATCAAGGAAGCATTTGGTCCCCGCGCGTACAGGATCCCGGTGAGCTCAACGAAGTCGATGACCGGACACCTCGGAGGCGCCGCAGGAGCGCTAGAAGCCGTCGTGTGTATCAAGGTCATCGAGACCGGAATCGTCCCGCCGACGATCAACTATTTTAACTCCGATCCGGAGTGCGATCTGGATTACGTTCCGGGGTCTTCCCGGAACATCGGCAGAGGTGCGGTTCTTTCGAACTCGTTCGGGTTCGGGGGCCACAGCTCATGCCTGGCGTTCAAGCCATATGGAGGCTGAAAATGAACACACCAAACACTGACGATGCGTACGTCTACGAACCGTTCGCGCAGACCGTGGAGTACTTGAAGATCAACGAGGCGATCGTACGCAGATGGGTCGAAGCGATGCTCGAGGGCGGGAGCAAACACATCGAACGCATCGTCGACCTCGCGACGGGCGTCGGAACGATGGCTCGGCTATTGATCGAGAACCTTCCGCCGAACATCAAACCCGCGGACGTCGTGTGTGTCGACATGAGCGGCCGTGCGCTCGAGCAGGCCGGCGAAAACCTCAAAGCTCAGGTGAACCATCTCACGCTGGTGAAAACACCGCTCCAGGAGCTTTCGCTCGAACCCCAAAGCGTCGACGTCGCGATCTGGGGTAACGGCGTTCATTACTTGAGCTCGGAAGACCAGATGAAGACGTTTTCGAACATCAGGCGCGCGCTCAAGCCGGGCGGTTGGTTCTGTTTTAACTCGGCGTTCTACGAAGAAGCGAGGCCGCCGAAGACACTCTCGTTCTATCGATCGCAAGTTGCGACCGCGGTGCGCAATCTTCGCTCGCGAGGGTTCTCGCGCGACAAGTCGGAGCACTCTCCCGAGTCGGCGTTGTATCTCCCGCTCTCGCATTACCAGGATTTACTCGCGCAAGCCGGGTTCCAGGTCGAAGAGATCAGGAACTTCGTTGCGAAGATGTACCGCTCTGCGTGGGAGAAGATCAGTGCTTTCTCGCAATACGCCGCAGGCGCGCTGCACGGTTACCCGACCGACGCGGCGGCTGAGGCGCTCGAAGCCGCGGTGGCCCCGAGCCTTGAGCAGTACGGTGAGCGCGACGAGAACGATGAGCCGTTCATCCCGCGCAACTGGTTTTCCGCGATCGCGCGCGCGAAGTAACACGCAAAGAAAAGCGGCCGCGGGCCGACCAGAAGAGTCGACGCACGGCCGTAGAAAGGTGTGTCCGCAAGGCGGCCACCACGCTCCCGGAAAATCTCAGTCCTAAATGTTACTGACCAGGTATCCGCCGTCCACCGGAACGGTGACGCCGGTGACGAAGCCTGCGGCTTTTTCGGACGCGAGGAACAGCGATACGCCCGCGAGTTCCGACGCGTCGCCGAAGCGTCCGGCGGGGGTGTGAGCGATCACGTCCTTTCCGCGCGGCGTCAGGTCACCGGTCGCCTCGTCGATCA
>PXBQ01000307.1 GCA_003566875.1 Spirochaetaceae bacterium
GACCGTCGCCCCAGAAGCAGACGTGGTGGTACACGCCGTACGTGAACTCATCCAGACGTTCGGTGACGTCGAAGTCATCTTGCATGACCTGGCTCGAGCCGAGATCCGCGAACACGATCGTGACGTTATCGGGGAACGTGAGGTGGCCGTCCCGCTGAAGCTCCGAGCCCTCCATCCAGAGCGTCGTCGTCGACGGGAAGTCGTCGGTCCCGAGCACCTCGCGGACGATCTTGTGTTGCGTCGCGTACGCGTCGGAGATCAACGCGCCGCGCGCGGCGTCGGTCGGCGGGACGCTGTCGTCGTGGAACCAGACCGGCCGGTCGCCGCGGCCCCGGAGCCCGAGCTGCCAGATGACGTTCGGATACTTCGCCCAGCGCTCGACGTACTCGCGCCAGATCTCGATGTACTCTTCGCGGTGCTTCACGAACGAGCACGGGATCTCACGGCCGCGTGCGGCCCAGAAGTTGTCCCACCCGAAGTGGCTCACGCCGAGCGGCTCGACGTGGTGCTGCGACACGAACATTCCGCGCTCGGTCACGATTCGGACCAGGTTTTCCTCGGCGGGGTTCATGATGTCGATGAATGACGCGGGAATCATGAGGTTCTGCCGGAGCCTGAGCGCGGTCTCAACGACGCGCATCAGGACGTCCTGGTGGATCACGGTCGAGTAGAACGGATAATCGATGTACCGCGTGCCGCCGTCGTCGCGCCACTCGCACAGAATGTCCTCGTCGTTCAGGAACCAGCCGCGGTACTTGAACGTCGGCTCGTCCGAGACAATCTCGACGTCGTCGACCGCGAGGTCGCCGCGCGGCGCCGGTTCGTTTCCGCTCCAGAGGGAGACCGGATCGATCCCGAGCATGTACTCCGAGACATGATACACGCCCCACATCGTACCACGCGGATCGCTTCCGACGACGACGAGGTTGCGACCGTCGTCACCGAACGACCGGATAATGTAGCGCTCCCACGAACCCTCGATCGCCGATGTCTCTATCGCGTTTGACTCGAGCCACCTCTTGAAATCGGGGTTTCCGAGCGTCCCGACGACGAGGTACGCACTTTCATCGCGCGGCAGGAAGCGCTTCACGACCGCCGGTCGCCCCCCTACGCGCGCAATGTCGCGCGAGAGATCATCGGCGGCAAAAAAAACGGCCGGATCCTCGGCCGCCGGAACAAAAATATCGGTGGTTCGGTTCGGATTGAAGAACTCAAACATACTGCGCCCCTTTTTTTCGCCGGGCGCGAGCGCCCGACACACGCGTGAGTCGCGAGCTCCGTTTCTGTTGTGTTACTTGAAGAACAAAAACGACTCAAACGAGACGTCGTGGAACACGACGTTCGGGTTCATCTCGATCACGAATCCGATCGTCGCGGCGACGTCCTCGGCCTTCATGAATTTCTCGCGTGGGACGTCGCGGTTGCCCCAGAACGTCGAGTCGATCGGACCGGGGTTCATCGTCGTGACGCGGATGTTCTTCTCGATCAGTTGCAGCGCGAGCCCTTGCGAGAACATCGCGACCGCGGCCTTCGCGGTACAGTACATCGGCGCGTTCGGGTTCGCGCGTTTCGACGCCATCGAGCCGATGTTCACGATCAACCCGCTCGCGTCGGCATCGACGTGCGGGACAAAATGTTTGCTGCAGAGGAAGATGCTCTTGAGGTTCACGTCGATGATCGTGTCGTAATCCTCGGTCGGCATGTCCCAGATCTTCCCGGTCCGGCTCAGCCCGGGCAGGTTCACAAGAACGTCCATCCGTCCGAATGTATTCTTGACGTCGTCGAAAAACGCTTTGACCTGCGCCTCGTCGACCGCGTCGATCGCTTTCGCCATCACGTCGAGTCCGAGACCTTTCAGCTCTTTTTCTTGATCGGCGAGCCCTTCTGCGTCGTTCGACGTGATCGCGAACTTCGCTCCGCTGTTGGCGAGTCTGCGCGCGAGAGCGCGCCCTACTCCACCGCTTGCACCCGGTATGACGATAACTCGGCCCTTCAGTTCTCTCATCTCGTTCTCTCCTTGTATCGTGAATAGGTCGACGCGAAGCGGATCAGAAGTATCCGCCGCGGTCGACGACTTCTTTCGCGCTGAGCCCGTCCTCGACCCATTCCTTGATCTTTTCTTCGTTGCGGCAGATCTCCTCCGCGCGCGTGAGCACCGCGTACGCGATCTCGCGCGGGATGATCAGGACGCCGTCGATGTCACCGAAAACAAAGTCGCCGGGGTGAATGTGAACACGACCGATCTGGATCGGCGTATCGTACGACGTGATCCGGAACCGTCCGAGCATTCCGTTCGACGATCTGTACCGGACGAACACCGGAAAACCCTGCGACAGCACTTTCGCGGTATCCCTGACCCCGCCGTCGACGACCGCGCCGCGACACCCGCGCCGGATCGCGGTCATCGTCATGACCTCACCCCACTGCGCCGACTCGTCGTCCTCGGATGTGTCCCACACGACGACCGAGTCTTTCGTGATAGCCTCGAGCATCTGCACGCGCTCGGCCATCTCGTCTTTGACCTCGAGGCTCTTTGCACCTTTGATCGTAAAAGCGACCCCGACGACGACCATCTCTTCGCGCAACGGCATGATGCCGTTCGGCAATGTCTGATACAGGAGGTTCATCTCGCGGAGCACGTCGTTTATCGCACCGGAGTACAGCGCCTCGTACCGACGGCACATCTCCTCAAGCGGGACGGGAAAATCTAGACTCTCTCGCCGCGCGCGCGATGCCTTCAGTTTTGTCAGGTCCATTCCTTCCATTGTCTTACCTTTGCCCGGAAAAACGATCCGGACGACTTTGGGTATGTAGTATTCGATTATACCGGCTGTTCGGCGCGTTTGACATTCATGAACCGGTTATTCTTTGTCGTTTTCGATACTCGCGCCGTTCACCGATGGACACCGCCGACGCGACGACGGTATAATCGCGGCGAACATCGATGAGCTACGACACGAGC
>PXBQ01000305.1 GCA_003566875.1 Spirochaetaceae bacterium
CCTCACGCTCGACCGCTCCGCGCCGAGTCTGAGCGGCGGCGAGGCGCAGCGGATCCGGCTTGCGTCGCAGCTCGGTTCAAACCTGCGCGGCGTGTGTTACATCCTCGACGAGCCGAGCATAGGCCTTCACGCGCGCGACAACGAGAGGCTGCTCGCGACGCTGTACGGGCTCAAAAAGAAAGGCAACACGGTCGTCGTCGTCGAGCACGACGACGAGACGATCCGCTCGGCCGAACACGTGATCGACCTCGGACCGGGCGGAGGGGTCACCGGCGGTAACGTCGTCGCCGCGGGTACGCCGGCCGATCTCATGAACAACGAAGCGAGTATCACCGGCCGTTTCCTTGCCCACCCGCTTCTTCACCCGATGAACGACCACGCACGCCCGGGGCCCGACGAGATGCTCACGGTTCGCGACGCCTCTCTGCACAATCTGAAGAAGATCACGGTCGATGTACCACTCCGCCGTCTCGTTTGCGTAACCGGCGTGAGCGGAAGCGGAAAGAGCACGCTGGTGAGAAGCGTGTTGTACGACGGGCTTTCGGCGAAGATAGCGGCGACTCGCCGTACACGCGCGCGATCGGGCAAGAACGCAGAGGCATCCGGCAGAATCTCGACGAGCGACACGGGCGCGAATTATCTGAACTGGGAATCCGTGGATCGTGCGCTCGAGGTCGACCAGACACCGATCGGAAAGACACCTCGCTCGTGCCCCGCGACGTACATTGGATTCTGGGACGACATCCGGGCACTTTTTGCCGAGCTGCCGGAGGCGCGCGTACGCGGTTACACCGCGAGCCGTTTCAGCTTCAACGTCACGGGGGGACGGTGCGAAGAGTGTTTGGGACAGGGGTACAAGCGCATAGGTATGAGCTTTCTCCCCGACGTCCTTGTTCAGTGTGAAATGTGCGGCGGCCGCCGGTTCGACGATGAGACGCTCTCGATCACGTTCCGAGGTTGCTCGATCGCCGATGTACTCGCGATGAGCATCGACGAGGCGGTCGAGTTTTTCTCGTTCCACCCGCGCGTCCACCACGCGCTCGAGCTTCTTCAGCAGGTCGGCCTCGGGTACGTGAAGCTCGGTCAGCAAAGCCCGTCGCTCAGCGGCGGTGAGGCGCAGAGGATCAAACTCGTGACCGAGCTCGCGAAGGCCGGCACGCCGACCGGCAAAAAATCGCACACATTGTACCTTCTCGACGAGCCGACGATCGGACTCCACACCGCCGACGTCGAGAAGCTCGTCGGCGTCCTACACCGGCTGGTCGACGCCGGAAACACGGTCGTGATCATCGAGCACAACCTCGACGTCATCGCCGAGGCCGACTGGATCATCGACCTCGGCCCCGAAGGCGGCGCCGGCGGCGGCCGGATCGTCGCCGAAGGACCACCCGCGGCTCTCGCGGCGCGCGGAAACGGAAAGTCGCACACTGCGCGGTTCCTCGCGGCATTCCTCGCCGAGCGCCGGCGGTAACCGGCTGCCGGCGCAGCTTCCCGATACGCTTATCGACTTTATTTTCGTTGACACCGTACCTATCCCGGGTTAGAATATCAATGTATTAGTTATTTAATACACTGGTTCACATCGGACCGGTGAACGGAGGCGAAAATGGGTGTAGTAGAAACGAAGAATCTATCGAAGTACTACGGGCGTTTCCTCGCGTTGAACGATGTGAGTCTATCGGTCGAACGCGGAGAGATCCTCGGCCTGATCGGGCCGAACGGCGCGGGAAAGACGACGACGGTTCGGATCCTGTTGGGCCTTCTGCGGCGGAGTGGAGGTGAGGCGACGCTCTTTGGCAAAGACGCGTGGACCGATTCGGTCGAGATTCACCGGAGGCTCGCGTACGTTCCGGGTGAAGTACAGCTCTGGCCGAATCTCACGGGCGGCGAGGTGATCGATTTTCTTGCGCACGTGCGCGGAGGTATCGATAGTAAGCGCCGCAAACATTTTCTCGAGCGATTCGATCTGGACCCGAGCAAAAAGTGCAAGTCGTACTCCAAGGGGAACAGACAAAAAGTGGGGCTCGTAGCGGCTTTCGCATCGGACGCCGAGTTGTTCATCCTCGATGAGCCGACGTCCGGACTCGATCCTCTGATGTCGAGTGTTTTCCAGGAATGCCTGCTCAAAATGAAGAAGGAAGGCCGTACGGTACTCATGAGTAGCCACATCCTCGCCGACGTCGAGAAGCTCTGCGATCGTGTGAGCATCATCCGGAAGGGGACGATCGTCGAGACCGGTTCGCTCGAAGAGATGCGTCACATCAGGCGCAACGTGTTTTCGGTTACGACCGACACGCCGGTCTCCGGACTCGACAAAATCGACGGCGTCCACGATCTTGAACAGAATGGAAGACACGCGGTCTTCCAGCTCGAGAACGACAAGATCGACACGGTAATGGCGCATGTGATGAAGTCGGGAATCCGGTACATGACAAGCGTTCCACCGACGCTCGAGCAGTTATTCATGCGGCACTACGGCGATGACCTCGCCGAGCTCGCGAACGTGAAAGGCGGGCAGTCATGACGGCGAAAGACTTCACGGGAACGGCCGCTCTGCTCCGCCTCGCGATCCGACGCGATCGGGTCAAACTGCCGATATGGATACTCGGTATTTCGGGGTTCGTATGGATCGCGACCGGCGTTAACGACCATTTCTCGGCTGCCGAGATGACGGCGATCGTGCTGCTCGCGTCGGACAACCCGGCGATGCGCATGCTCGTGAGCCCGATCGTCGCCGAGAGTGTGACCGAGGTCAGCCGATTCGTGTTTTTCAGGTTCACTTCCGTGTTTTCCATCTTGACGATTGTGATGAGTATCCACGCGGTGACTCGACACTCGCGGATGAACGAGGACACCGGCTGCGCGGAGATGGTCGGCGCGGCGAAAACGGGTCGGTACGCGAGTCTCGCGGCGGCGATCACGATCGGCGTGATTGCGAACGTCGCTCTTTCGTTC
>PXBQ01000526.1 GCA_003566875.1 Spirochaetaceae bacterium
AAGGCTGCCATGGCACCGGCGGCTTGCCCCATCGCCATCGCCGAAGCTTGCACCCGTAAGGCCGAATTCGCATCTCGATCGCTCGACACACACCGTCCCCCGACAGCGATGCGCTTCAGCCCTTTCGGCAACAAGGCGCCGCGTGGCACGGTCGGAACAACTCCCGGCGCCAGATAAATCTTCTTCAGCCCACTACCGTCCGCCGTATGTAAATCGATCGGGTAAAAAGAATGGCACAGCGCGTCCGGCCACACGCGCCCCGATGTATAATCCTCGGCCGTGATCACCTCATCACCGAGAACTCGTACGGTTTCCCGCACACCGCATTGCGGCGCCAGAAACTCAAACCGCAGGTTTTCCAGGCCAGGCTGACGCCGCAAGAAACGGTACATGCGCAGAATGGACTTTCGTCCCTCGATTTCCATTTGCGTGCGCCCCTGGCTGTCGCGCGCATCGATACCCGGGATATGGTTGGCCCCCCGTTGCCGCAACCAGGAGCTCGCAACCGGGGTGTTCACATTCCAGCCGGCATCGTGCGCAACAACTTCACCGCGCTTCAGTGCCTCTTTAAAAGCGGCATCGATCTTTTCAAGGTCAAGGGAATCGATGTCATACCCGGTAGCCTCACAGACGTACGTGCCTGGCTGCTTCTCCGGGCCGTCGTCCATCAACGCGCCTCCCGCCAAAGCCACGAGATTGGCATCCCCCGTACAATCCACAAGACAGCCGGCATCGATCTCGAATAGACCGGTCTTGCCGCAAATTGTCACCCGCCAGCCATCCGGTTGCGCCTTAACATCGGCAGGCATCGCATAAAACAGCACGTCGGCTCCCGCTCGGGTAACATGTTCATCGCACAGCATTGTGTACACGGCACGGTCGACCCGGACTTGGTGCATCCAGTGTTTGTTCGGCAACGGGGGATCGGTGAAATCAGGCAGTTTTCCCCCGCTCTCGGCAACACAGGCTTCAACGAGCTTCCAGCCGTATCCGTTTATGATCTGGCGTCCCCACGCATGGAAAATCCCGGGGAAATTCACGCCGGCCGCGTTTGTCGTGCCCCCCAGCAAACTGCTACGCTCCACGAGCAGCGTCTTCGCGCCGGCGGCCGCACTCTGCATCGCTGCCGACATCCCCGCCGGCCCACCGCCCGCGACCAACACATCGTACTGCATCAACGTACTCCTTGCGCCAACCAGCATAGGAGGCTGCAGGTTGGCCGTCAACAGCGCCGAGTCACTTCTACTGTGTCTCGTTTATAATTCTTTCTCGTGACGCCCGTGATTTCAGATCATCATGCCGTTGACCGCCCGACATACATATATTAATATGTATGTATGAAGACGATTACGATCCATGTCACCGAGGACACCTACGCCGCGTTTCAGGAGCGCGCGCGGATGTGCGGGGCGAGCGCGAGCGAGTTGATCCGCGACGCGATGTCCGAGTACGTCGAGCGTCACTTTCCCACCGGTGCGAGTATTTTCGATCACGCGCCGGCCGACGTCGGAAAAGTTCTCCGACCGCTCGGGGCTGATGACGACCTGCTCGAGGAGATGCTCGGGTGATCGGCATCGACACTTCGTTCCTGGTGGCATTCGAGCTGAACGATCATCCTTCGCACGACACCGCGCGCCGCGCGGCAGCCGAGCACGCGGCCGAAGGATTCGCGATCGCGCCGCAGGTACTGGCCGAGTTCGTGCACGTGGTGACGGATTCCCGCCGCTTCGAGCAACCGCTGTCGATGCACGACGCGCTCGCCCGAACGACCGCGTGGTGGAATGGCAGGGAGGTGACGCAGGTTCACCCTTCAGCCGCGGCGGTGAGTCTCTTTCTTGCGTGGATGCACGAGCACGGGCTTGGTCGCAAACGGCTCCTGGACACGATGCTTGCCGCCACGTACAAGGCGAACGGGGTCAGTTTGGTTCTGTCTTCTAACTGGCGCGATTTCGCGCTCTTCTCGGGAATGCATCCGGTGGTGATCTGAGTGGAACCGAATACAGCGGTGACGATGTATTCCTCGAAAGACGACGCGATGGCAGCGGAGTACCGGGAGTTTGTCGCCGGCCGCGGGGAAATCGTCGAACGAGCGCGCACTGCCTGAGGAATTCGAGAACTTGAGGTCACAGATTGTGACCTCAAGTTGGGGCGGCCGCCGCTTCCCGCTACCGAACCGGCATCAACATAGCGATCCAAATCCCCCCATCCGGAGCCTCGATCGACGTCGTGCGCTCGAGATCGACCTCGCGAGCGGGTTGCCACTTCGCGGAAACGACGTCGAGAAACCTCACCGTGTGGCGCCCGGTGGCGATCGGCGCGTCGGGGGTGAAGACGCCTCCTTTCGGGAGTAGCACGAGGTTCGCGGTTCCTTCCGCGTGCGACAGGAACGCCTCGTCGGGTGAGCGGCCGCCGGTCCAGTCGGGCACGAAAGAGAGATCCCAGAACCGGACATCTTGTTCGATGAGTCTTACCGACCGGATCGAGTTGATCGCTTTCTCCGACTGACCTAGACCGTGAGGCGGACGGTGGAATCGTGCAGACGCGAAGCCGCCGAGTACATCGATCCAGAACGCGGTGAGCCCGTCGAGGTCGGTGTGTCGCGCCGCCGTGTTATCGTAGGTGTGCAGCGTATCGGAGTTGTACACCTTCGTGCAGTTGAGCGGCCGCACGGGGTCGCGATTGAGCTCGATCAACGTGCGCAGATTCTCGCGGTGGCGGACCGTCGTGCAGCGCCACGCGTTAATCTGCGAGACGTCGATGAACGGATACGTCGCGGGGTCGGCGAACTGCGCGCGTACGACGTCGGGGATCCCGCTCTCCCACGGACCGTCGAACATGTCGGTCGCCATGATCTCGACACCGGCCTTCTCGGCCTGGGCGCGGATAAAAGAAAGCCAGTACTTTCCCCACGCGGGAGATTCGTGCGTCTCGTTGTTCATGCAGTACA
>PXBQ01000527.1 GCA_003566875.1 Spirochaetaceae bacterium
GACGTGCCTTCGTGGCACTGCCGCCTCGGCTTCGAGCACGATCGTTCCGCCCGGCCGGTTCCGGGGGCGCTCACGATCCTGCCGTGCTGCGGGAAACACACCGAGTGGATCGAGTACCACACCACCGAGGTCACGGTCGGTCTCGTGTGCTCGCTGTACGGCGATCTCGACTACCCCGGCAAAATCGTCGTCACGCGGAAAGGTCGCGAGCAGGATGTCATCTCCGGCGACTCCGACGCGCCACGGCTCGTGAACGAAGGCTTCGTCGAGGAGTACCGCGAGTTCTTCGCTCTGGTTCGCTCGGGCGGGACGAGCCGCAGCGACTTCCACTCGGCGGTGAACAGCATGCGCATCGCCGAGAAGATCGAAAAGTGGTGAGCTGACCGACGGCACGCTGTCAAACGGCCACGATAAATCGTGGAACTGTCCAACAATTCGCGTAAAAATCACCGTTTCGCGATCGCTCCGCGCGCGCGACAATACGGGCACGATGTTCAATCATGTGCGACAACGACACGCGAACCGCGGCGCCGGCGTCTCGCTCGGACGGGCGGTGCCGTCTCGCGGACTGCCCGGGCAAACCGGTGCGCCGCAAATCGAGCTGCAGTCGATGGCCCTCCCGGCGATGTTTCTGCTTCTGGTCTTTTCGTACGGGCCGATGTTCGGGCTCGTCATGGCGTTCCAGAACTTCGACGTGTATCGCGGGTTCCTTCACAGCGAGTTCGTCGGGTTCCGTCACTTCATCGCGTTCTTCCAGGCGCGGAACTTCTGGCAGATCATGCGAAACACGGTCGGGATCAGCCTGCTGAAACTCGCGTTCGGGTTCACCGCGCCGATTCTGCTCGCTCTCGCGATCAACGAAGTTCAACACCGCGGGACAAAACGTTTCTTCCAGACGGTGAGTTACCTTCCTCACTTCATCTCGTGGGTAATCGTCGGCGGGATGGTGATCTCGATGCTCAGCGTCGAAAACGGGAGCATCAACATGCTCCTGCAGGCGCTCGGCGTGATCTCCCAACCGGTGAACTGGTTGAGCCGGCCGAACTACTTCTGGAGCATTCTCGTCGTCTCGGACGTCTGGAAGTCCGCGGGCTTCGGGTCGATCATCTACCTCGCGGCGATCGCCGGCATCAACCCTGAGCTGTACGAGTCGGCGACGATCGACGGCGCGAACCGCGCGCAGATGATGACGCGGATCACCGTCCCGAGCATAAAGCCGCAGATCATTATCTTGTTCATCCTCGCGCTGAGTCGATTACTCGAAGCGGGGTTCGAGGACATCCTGATGCTCACGAACTTCGGGCAGAACGCGATCGTTCGTCCCGTGTCGGACGTGATCTCGACGTACGTCTTCAGGATCGGGATCGAGAACGCGCGGTACTCGTACGCAGCGGCGGCGGGTCTTTTTCGATCGGTGATTAACGTAACGATGTTGCTCGCCGCGAATACGATGTCCCGGCGATACAGTGAGACGAGCTTATGGTAGGCCGAGCGCGCTTCAAGAGGATGCCGACCGAGGACAAGGCGCTCGTCGTCGTGATCCACGTCGGGCTCACGCTTCTGTGTTTCACGATGTTATATCCGTTCTGGAACTCGCTCGTGCTGTCGTTCAACTTGAGTAGCGACACCGCGGCCGGCGGGGTCACGTTCTGGCCGAGAGCCTTTACGCTCGAAAACTACCGGTTTGTGTTCCAGAATCCCCGGATACCGCAGGCGTTCCTCGTGACGATTCTGCGGACGATCGTCGGCACGACGAGCGGGATCGCCGTGACGTCGCTGCTCGCGTACGCGCTGTCGAAACGCGAACTGAGGTTTCGGAACACGTACATGGTTATCTGCGTCATCACGATGTACTTCCACGGCGGGCTCATCCCGCGGTACATGGTGCTGCGGACGCTCGGCCTCTTCAACACGTTCTGGGTCATGGTCATTCCCGTGATGGTGAACGTGTTTTACATGATCATCTTCCGGTCGTTTTTCCGGGCGATGCCCGCGAGCCTCGAGGAATCGGCTCAACTCGACGGTGCAGGGTACTACACGCGGTTTCTGAGAATCGTCGTGCCTGTGTCGCAACCCGTGTTCGCCGCGCTGATCCTTTTTGTCGCGGTGTTCCACTGGAATCAGTGGTTCGACGCGGCGATCTTTATCCAACGGCGCGATCTTGTTCCGATCCAGGCTCTCCTGCGTCAGATCATCCACACCAACGCGGCGAGCCACCTCGCGGCCGAAATCGGCGGTCAGGCGGCCGACCAGATCCGGCAAAACCTGATCTCGACGCGGGCGTTGCAGATGGCGACGATGATGGTCGCGACGATCCCGATAATCCTGGTCTATCCGTTCCTGCAACGGTACTTCGTGTCGGGAATCATGATTGGGTCTCTGAAAGAGTGAGTGCTGCGCGTTGCGCAGGCGTGATACAATCGGAAGGGGGTGGGTATGAAACGCATATCCGCAGTAGTGATTATCGTCGTCTTCATGGCGGGGACTCTTTTCGCAGCCGGCCAGAAACCGGCCGCTGCCACGACGAGCGAGCCGACCGTACGGGACGAGCCGTTTGAGCTTGGTTCCGAACGACTCGAGTTCAGCTTGTGGCAGGCGTACGACTGGGCGTCGGGTCAGGATTGGCCGATGGACGACCGCCTTGGCGATGTCTGGGTTCGAGACGAGCTCGACGTCCATATCGAGGCGCCGGGGGCCGACGGTGCGGCGCGACAGAAGCTGAACTTCATGATCATCGAAGACTCGTTCTTCGACGTTCTCCAACTCGATCGTGGTCCCGACGTGACGCGGCTCGTTCAGAACGGCAAACTAGTCGCCGTCGACGAGTGGCTCGATACGTACACGAATCTGCGCGACGGCCTCGGTGAGGATCTGCTTAACCTGCTACGCTCCGACGACGGGAAACTGTACCAGATCCCGAACTGGGCGATCGGCCCGGA
>PXBQ01000180.1 GCA_003566875.1 Spirochaetaceae bacterium
ATCACCGGGAGCCCACGGCTTCCCCGTGAAGCCTGCGAAATAGCCGTTTTTCTCAAGAATTTCGGGGTACACATCATACTTCGCCGGAAAGGAGCTCCAGTGTGTTCCCGCCTCTTCAAGCTGCCATATGTTGCGGCCGGTTAGTATCGCGGCGCGCGAAGGCGAGCACTGGGGCGCGGAACAAAACGCGTTGTTGAACAGGACACCTTCGCGCGCTATTCGGTCGAATGCGGGTGTGGCGACGAACCGTGCGCCGCTCGCGGCAGTATGCATTGACGACTGGTCGTCGGAGATTGCGAGAAGGATATTCGGGCGGGAATGAGAGTTCACTTTCAGTCCACGCCGTTTAACTGGATCTCGTGCGCATAGTGACACGCGGCGAAATGCTCTGCTTCGTCCGCTTCGCTCACATCGACGAGCGGCGGACGTTCGGTGTTACATTTTTCGGTTGCGAATTGACATCGCGGTGCAAACGGGCATCCGGGATGCTCGACGGCGGGGTCGGCCACCTCGCCGGAAAGCGCTCCGAACTCCCATGGACGGTGTGGGTCGGGTTCCGGAACGGCTGACAACAACGTGCTTGTGTATGGGTGCCGTGGTCGGCTAAAAAGCTGATCCGTTTCGGATAGCTCAACAAGACGGCCGACATACATCACCGCGACTTTGTTGCAGATGTACCGTACAACGCTCAGGTCGTGCGAGATAAAAAGGTACGTGAGGTTCAATTCTTTCTGCAAATCGAGAAGCAGGTTCAGTACCTGCGCCTGGACTGAAACATCAAGTGCGGACACCGGCTCATCGGCAATTACCATAGCAGGGTTGAGCGCGAGCGCACGAGCAATGCCGATTCTTTGCCGTTGGCCCCCGCTGAAGCTGTGTGGAAAACGGCGTAGAAAGCGCGGATCCAGGCCGACCATCTCGAGCAGTTCGCCCGACCGCTTCTCGCACTCCTTTCGTGTGTGGCCGAAATTCTCCAAGGGTTCGGAAATGATATCGAGAACCGTCATTCGCGGATTCAGCGACGAATAAGGATCCTGAAAGATCATCTGAATATCTCGGCGATGCTCTACCAACTCGGCCTTGGTGAGAGGGGCGAGATCGACTACGCCTTTGCGCCCTCGGAAGAGAATCTGACCCCCGGTTGCGTGCATCGCGCGAGAGATCACGCGTCCGGCGGTGGTCTTGCCGCAGCCGCTCTCTCCCACAAGGCCAAGCGTCTTGCCGGCGCCTATCGTGAAATCCACGCCGTCGACCGCCCGCACCGCGCCGGATACCCGACGGAAAAAGCCGCTCTTGATCGGAAAGTGTTTCGTCAACCCGCGCACGGAAAGGATTTGATCATCCAACATTTCAGGCATTCCCAGTCTCCTTAACCGGTGAGTGAAGGAAACAACTGACCGAGTGGTGTTCGCCGACTTTTTCGGGAATCGGCGTGTTCAAACGGCAGACGTCACCCAAATAGTCTCTGCAGCGGGTGTGAAAGCTACAGCCGGTTGGGAGTCGATACGCGCTTGGAACCGACCCTTTTATCGCCGCAACTCGTTCACCGCGGAGTCCTCGAAGCTTCGGTACCGACTTGATAAGGTCGCGCGTGTACGGGTGTTTGGGATTATCGAATATGTCGTACACGGTCCCGCTTTCTACGATCTTACCGAGGTACATTACGTACACGAAACTCACCATCTGAGCGATCACGCCTAGGTCGTGCGTTATTAACATCAAGGATAGGTCGAATTCGTCCTGTATCCGGTTCATCAACTTGAGGACTTGCGCTTGCGTCGTGACGTCCAACGCCGTTGTCGGCTCGTCGGCGATCAGGACCCGTGGGTTGCACGCGAGGGCCATCGCGATCATCGCTCGTTGCCGCATGCCACCGCTGAACTGGAAGGGATACTCGTCGACTCGACGCTTGGCATCGGGAATGGCTACCATCGCGAGTAGCTCGATCGCCCGGTTTCGAGCTTGTTTCTCGGTCAGCGGCTGGTGGAGTCTGATCGCTTCACAAATCTGGTTGCACACCGTGTGTACGGGGCTGAGCGACGTCATAGGCTCCTGGAAGATCATCGAGATATCGCCTCCACGGATACTCCGAATCTGTCTACCTTCCGTCTTCATCGCGGTAAGGTCGAGAACCGTCCCGTCTTTCGCCCGGTACTCGATCTTTCCGTTCGTGATCTTGCCGGTTGACGGCAGAAGCTGGAGAATCGAGTACGCGGTAGCCGTCTTTCCGCATCCGCTTTCGCCGACGATGCCGATGGATTCACCCGCGGGCACCTCCAGACTCACTCCGTTCACCGCGTGCACCGCACCTTCATCGACGAGGAATTTCGCCTCGAGATTCGAGACTCGAAGGATCCAGTTGTCCGAACTATCTACCACGACTCACCACCTAAAAAGAAACAAGGCTTGTCCCGACATTGTTTGCCGTCAAAAAAAAGGAGACGGCTCGAGGACGGTTTCCCAATCCCGAGCCGTCAAAGAACATCAGTTCTGAACCATAAAATACTGTTCCGGATTTGTGTTCCGCGGACTCAGCAAGATCACGTCGCTTACGGCGTTTTCAGGTACGTTGCGGAAGTGATTTCCGACGATCGCTATTCCCATCGCCGACGGTCCTTCGCCAACGGTGCCGATCGTCCAGACGTTTTCGGCGTTGATCCTGAGAATTTCCCGCACGAGTTCACGCTGGTGTTGTTCGTCCACCGTCTTGACGGCCTCGTTGTAGAGGTCTATGACGCGTCGCAGATCGCCCCACGGCTCCTCACCGCTCGCTCCGTTCGTAGCAACCCATTCACCGACTGCCGGGGCGTACCGTGAACCGTTCGGTGCTTCGGGGACGAAACGTCGTGGACTCACAAGGATGTGAAGCGTCCAGTCGATGCTCCACGCAGTCGCGTCGACATCGTTTGCATTGACACGTGCGAAGAAGAGGCTGCG
>PXBQ01000555.1 GCA_003566875.1 Spirochaetaceae bacterium
CACCCGCTGTCGTGGTGGATCGAGCACGGCCTGACCGACTGGATGAAGAAGCTGAGTTACCGGACGTTGAAGGAAGTCGTGTATCAACAGGTTTTCGACACCGTCACACGGTACAAAGACCGCATCAAAATTTGGGACGTCATCAACGAGGCGCACGACCCGATCGTGAAGGGTAACGATCTCAACCTCGACGCCGATCAGGTGTTCGAGATAACCGCGCTTGCGTGCGATGCGACGCGCGCCGCGGACCCGGAAGCGGTCCGGATCGTGAACATAAACCGACCGTGGGGCGAGTACCGCGCCGAGTGGGAGACGATGAATCCGATGCACGCGATCGAGTACGTCGAGGGACTCGCCGAGCGCGGCATCGAGTACGATGTCCTGGGAGTGCAGATGTACCACGGCGGGCCCGAGCACTACGTTCGCGACATGACCGAACAGTCGGCTCTGATCGAGTCGTACCTCGCGCTCGGAAAGCCCGTTCATATCAGCGAAGTGCAGACCCCGTCGTCGATGGAGGCGGACCCGAGCCGGTGGCTCGGCGGACGAGTCGCGCCGAGCGGATGGTGGCACCGTCCGTGGGATCCCGACGTCCAGGCCGACTGGGTCGAGCAGTACTACACGATCGCCGCGTCCAAACCGGGGCTCGATGCGATCACGTGGTGGAACCTCGGCGACCGCAGAACGTTCTGGCCGCACGGCGGACTGCTCGACTTGAACGAACAACCGAAACCCGCGTACCACCGGCTGCGCGACTTCATCCGCGCGTTCCGCGGGGAGTGACGCGGTTGGACTATTGTAACCAAGACCTCCAAGCCCAAACCGCCCTGGGCGAAGACAGCAAGCGCCAATTCAAGGCAGATGTACGCAACGCCGAGTCGTTGGCGGCGGAGATTGCTGCGTTTGCGAATAGCGAGGGCGGGGCGATCCTGATTGGCGTCGCCGATGACGGTTCGATACCGGGCCTCGCGCCGAAGGATGTTTCGCGAATCAACCAGCTCATCAGCAACGCCGCTAGTCAACTGGTACGCAGTCCCTTGGCGGTGCAGACGGAGAATGTGACCCTCGGCAACGACCGTGTGGTCATCGTGCTCACGGTACCGAAGGGGATCGACAAGCCCTATTTCGATAAAAACGGGGTGATCTGGCTAAAGACGGGTGCGGACAAGCGGCGGGTGAACTCCAAGGAGGAGTTGCGGCGGCTGTTTCAGTTTTCCGATCAATTCCACGCCGATGAGCTGCCGACCAAAGCAGGCATCGACAAGCTGGACAAGTTGCGTTTCCGCGACTTCCTCCGCGATGTGTATCGGAGGGATTTTCCCGAAGCGGAGGGCGAGAGGCGGCGCCTGCTCCAGAACATGAACCTTGCTACCGAAACCGGATTTCTGAATCTGGCCGGAGTGCTGCTGTTCGCCGAGCGTCCGGAGTGGATCAAACCTCAGTTTGTGGTGAAGGCGATCCGCTATCCCGGCAATGCCATCCATGTGAGCGATTACCTCGACACCGAGGATTTCGAGGGCCCGCTCCAAAAGGTCTTCGACGGTGCCTTCGGCTTCATCATGCGCAATCTGCACAAGGTGCAGGCGGGACGAGGGGTGAATGCGCCGGGCCTGTCTGAAATCCCCGAGCGTGTCTTTGAGGAGTTGCTGGTCAATGCATTGGTGCACCGCGACTATCTGGTAAACGCACCGATTCGGTTGTTCATCTTTGACAACCGCATCGAAATCATCAGTCCGGGGCATTTACCCAACAATTTGACCGTGGAAAAAATCCGGGCGGGCAACTCAAATATACGCAACCCGATTCTCGTCTCTTTTGTCGCAAAGGGTTTGTTGCCCTACCACGGCCTTGGCTCCGGGATCAAACGTGCCCTGGAGGCGTGGCCGGCGATTGAATTTGCCGACGACTACGAGGGCTGCCTTTTTCGGGTCACCGTGACCCGAAAACCGGTCGAAGATCTGGATTTATCGGACTCTCATTCACTTGAAAATGCGCCTGGAAATGGTGGTTTAACGGGTTACAAGATTCATTTATCGGGTCAGACTGACCCGATAAATGACCTGTTAAACCTGATTCGGGAGAATCCGAATGCCGACTATTCGACCCTTTCGCACACTCTCCAAGTGAGTGAGGCGACCGTGAAGCGCTATATACAGAAGCTCAAGCAGGCAAATCGCCTGCGCAGAATCGGCTCAAAGAAAACCGGCCACTGGGAGATCATCGAATAGCGATGTTTGAAGCACCGGCAAGGAAGTTTCAATCCTCGGGCGGATCCTCGGTGACCGCGTGCAGATCATTGTAACAAGGCGCTTCATTGCACGCTGATTTCGCCACGCTCCATCAGCGCTAGTCTGGATCCCGGATAGGCGCCGGCACCCGTACCGAAGGGAGGTCCGGGACCGACCACCATCAAGAGAGAGTGTGTGTCGAGTTGATCCTCACCGTTCCCACGTCTCGATCTCGGCGTCGGGTAGCGGCAAAACGACATCGACGGGTATCGTGTCACGATACCGTCCGGGAACGCGTGCGACGTTCGGCTCGAGTGGGACCAGCTTTGCGTATGGTTTTCCCTCCTTCGCGAGGATGATCTCTTCTCCCGCGTGCGCTCGTTCGAGCAGCGCCAAGAAACGCGTTTTGGCCTCGTGTACGTCCACCAATGTTCGTTTTTTACAGCTTCGCGTTCGGTCGGTCCATTGGGCGAATCTGCTCCGCGGTCCATACTCAGCGAACATCACGTACATCGAGGATCCCCAATGGAAATTCTCCGCGACGAGTACCTGCCGTACATGACCTCAGCCGCCGTGAAACGGCCGTTGTTCTGCGAGCTTTTCGGGCCGCTCGTCGGCCTCGAGGACGAGTGGCGCGCGCAAGGCGCGAGCGAAGACGAGATCGCGCTCACGAGGTTCGGGTTCGATTATGCGAAGCGGTA
>PXBQ01000241.1 GCA_003566875.1 Spirochaetaceae bacterium
AAAATGGCAGTCAATCAGTCGATGAAGGCCGGTGTTCTCGGTGTGAAGATCAAGGTGTCGGGTCGGCTCGGTGGAGCCGAGATGTCGCGGACCGAGACGCAACGCGACGGACAGATCCCGTTGCACACGCTGCGTGCTAATATAGATTACGGCTTCTCCGAGGCGCATACTACTTTCGGCGCGATCGGAGTTAAGGTCTGGGTGTTTGCCGGGGAGATTCTGCGCCGTGAGCCGCGCGAGGATGCCGGTGCCCTTGTTCGGAAACGGCGCGAAAGCGCGCCGGCCAGGAGCTAACGATGCTGAGCCCAAAGAGAACAAAATATCGCAAGAGAATGCGTCGGGTATCGAGGACGCTGATCGGTCGCGCCAATCGCGGCGCTTCGATCGATTTTGGCGAGTTTGGCTTGCTCTCGCTCGAAGGTAAGTGGATCACTAATCGGCAGATCGAGGCCGCGCGTATCGCGATGACGCGACACATAAAACGTGGTGGAAAGGTTTGGATCCGGATCTTCCCTGATATGCCGTATACCAAGAAACCTGCGGAGACGCGCATGGGAAAAGGGAAGGGCAGCCCCGAGTATTGGGTTGCTGCGGTGAAGCGGGGAACGGTGATGTTTGAGTTGGGTGGTGTGAGCCCTGAACTCGCGCAAGAGGCGTTGACCCTTGCGGCAAGCAAACTGCCGGTTCGCACCAAGATCGTCACTCGGCAAGGTTAGGGCAGAATCATGAGAAATTCTTTCAAAGAACTCACGTTTGATGAACTTGTCACCAAACACGAGGAATTGCGGAAAAAGCACTTTGACCTTCGGATCGACATGGTCGTTGGGCATGTCGAGAACAGGTTAGAGAAGAGGACTTTAAGGCGGCAAATCGCGCGGTTGAACACGCTGATTTACAACCATCCGGACGTAGAAAAGGCGCTGTAGGAGAATTCGAATGGAGAACGCGGAAACGGTTCAAGATGAAGCGCAGGCGCCGATTGAGTCGCCTGAAGCTGGTGCGGTGAGTGAGCAGGGACCCGTCGAGGATAAGGCGGATGCTCCAATAGTTTCGCATCAGAAAAAAATGTACACCGGGCGTGTCGTGAGCGACAAAATGGATAAAACCATTGTCGTCGCCATTTCAAAACGGCGGATGGACCGTCTGTACAAGAAATACGTCATCGAAACGAAGAGATTGAAAGCGCACGACGAGAACAACGACGCGCACGAAGGCGATACGGTTCGCGTGATTGAATCACGCCCCGTGAGCAAGGAAAAGAAGTGGCGTCTTGTCGAGATTCTCGAGCGCGCGAAATAAATTCGTTCAGAGGTAGTGGATTATGATACAGAACAACACGTATCTGAACGTAGCGGACAACAGTGGCGCAAAGCGTGTTCAGTGCATCAAGGTGCTCGGGGGCTCGAAAAGACGGACTGCCGGTGTCGGAGACGTAATCGTCGTCGCGGTGAAAGACGCGCTGCCGAACGCTCCCGTCAAGAAGGGCAACGTCGAGCGTGCCGTCGTGGTTCGAACGCGCAAAGAGTTTCGCCGTGTTGACGGGACGTACATACGATTCGATGATAACGCGTGTGTGATCATCGACGCGGCGCACAACCCGAAGGGGAAGCGCATTTTCGGTCCGGTCGCTCGTGAGTTGCGCGACGAGGACTACATGAAAATCGTTTCACTCGCGCCGGAAGTTTTGTAGGAGACGGGGATGGGAAAACCAAGGCAACCGTTGAAAAAGACGCGACTGAAAAAAGACGACCAGGTGAAAGTCATCGCCGGGAAAGACAAGGGCAAGACCGGGCGTATCCTGCGGATCGACCGAGAGAAGGGCCGAGTTCTCGTCGAAGGCATTAACATCGTCAAGAAGGCGATGAAAAAGCGGAGCGAGAATGACCGTGGCGGGATCATTGAGCTCGAGGCGGCTATCGACATCTCGAACGTCTCCGCGATGACCAAGGACGGGAAGAACACTCGGATCGGATTCAAGATCGAAAACGGGCGAAAAATCCGATTTGCTCGGAAGAATGGGGAAGCGTTGTAATGGCAGTGAAAGAATACGTTCCGGCGCTACGCACGCTGTACGACGAGAAAGTCCGCGGTGAGTTGCTCGAGGAGTTTGGTTATAGCTCGCCGATGCAAATCCCTCGGGTAGAAAAAGTCATCGTGAGCATGGGCGTCGGTGAAGCGATAAACAACAAGAAGTTGTTGGACGCCGCGGTTAACGAAATTACTCTTATCGCCGGACAGAAGGCCGTAAAAACGCGTGCGCGAAAGTCGATATCGAACTTCAAGTTGCGCGAGGGTCAGGAAATCGGTGCGAAGGTGACGTTACGGGGTACTCGAATGTTCGAGTTTCTCGGGCGGCTGATCGACGTCGCGATTCCTCGGGTCAAAGACTTCCGCGGGGTTTCTCCGAACGCGTTCGACGGTCACGGGAATTACTCACTCGGTGTCACCGAGCAGATCATTTTCCCCGAGATCGATTACGACAAGATCGAAAAGATCAGCGGGTTGAATATCGTAATAGTAACGACGGCCAAGACCGATCATGAGGCGCGTAGCCTTTTGACGCGGCTGGGCATGCCGTTCAGAAAGTAAAGAGGGGTATCAATGGCGAAGAAATCGTTGATCTTGAAAGCGCTTCGGAAGCCGAAATACAGCACGCGAAGGGTGAACCGATGCAAAGTTTGCGGTCGACCGCGCGGGTATCTGCGGAAGTTCCAGATGTGTCGTATTTGTTTTCGGAAACTCGCCAGTGAAGGTTACATCCCCGGTGTGACAAAGTCGAGCTGGTAGGAGAGTAATATGAGCGTGTCCGATCCTGTCGCCGATATGCTGGCGAAGATACGTAACGCGAGTATGGCGCGGTACGAGAAAGTCGATATTCCGACTTCCAAATTGAAACTTGAGATTGTCAAGATCTTGAAGAACGAAGG
>PXBQ01000132.1 GCA_003566875.1 Spirochaetaceae bacterium
AACCGTGTTCGGCCTCCTCGATTACGCCTGTCTCGAGCAGCCGGCCGATGATGTACGTCATCGTCGATTTGTCGAGCCCGAGCAGGCGAGCAAGCTCGCTTCGTGTCTCGGCGTATCCGGCGTTGAGCGCGCGCATCACGCGGCCGACGGTCTCGCTCCTGCGGGCTCCGCCGGAAGAACCGTTCGCGCCGCGAGTCTCGCGGTACGGAAGCTCCGTCGCGGTTCCGTTCGTCCTCATCACAGGTTCTCCGCGCGCCGCTTCAACTCGCGTGAGTGCGTCGCGAACTCATCGAGTTCCATCTCACGAATGAACACGAATCCCCGCGTCGCGCGGATCAACGCGCTCGGGTGCTCGTAGAAAAACTCGCGGCCCAGACACGTCGAGAGAATGTCGTACTGATCGACCTGAATCCGCTGCGCGAGTTCCGGGAAAGGGCCGTCGTGTTCGTAGCTCGGGAACGAGGCGTCTTTTTGTGAAATGTACGTGTGCATGAACGACGAGTGCTGGAGCGTGAGCATGTTGAGCGAGACCGGCACGTACACGTTTGCTTCCGCCGGGTGAAATCGGTACCATATGTTCCGATAACCGATGATCTTGAGGTCGTCGCGTTTTGTTTCTTCGGCGTACAACCGCAGACCTTCCGCCACCGCCTGCATCACCTTATAGTGCGTGTCGGGGCCACTCGCCTCGGGATCGAACGCGACCGTCACGACGTCCGGTCGGACGCGCCTGAGCAGTTCCAGGACCGGAACCGCGTCACGATTGACCGTCGGCTCCTCGGTGAAGATCTCGCCCTGGTAGAAGCCCAGCCGAAGGTGTTCGACCGTTTCGTCGCTCCAACCGAAGTAGCCCCAGAGGCACGCCGACTCCCACTCTCGACACATGCCCTTGAGCTTTTGAATGTACGGCAAGTCGCGTTTGCCGGGGTACTGCGTTTGGAAGTAGTTGATCAACTCATTGTTGCGGTGTTCGATGTCGTCGAGATCGAGTTCCTCGAAGACGGTAATGAGGTCGCGGAGGAAACGGCGAATCGTTCCCTCTTCGCGGAGCTCCTCCGATTCCGATGCAAGCCCGTCGAGGTACACCCACACGTCGTGGTCGCGGAACCTGTCTTCTTCGAAGTACCCCGACGCGAGAAGCTCGAGCAGGTGCTCGCGTCTGGTTTGCAGAGTGTCGCGTAGCTTCTCGCAGACCGAGAGCACGTACGAGTTCGTGACCGCGGTGAAGCCGCTCGTCATCGTTGCGAAGTGGTGGTGGTTGCTGTGTTCGCGAATGTGGCGTACGACGCTCGGCAGGTACCCGAGCATGATATCGTCGTGATGCGGCTCGGTGTGCAGGAACCGGGTCGATGTCGACGTCCGCATCCCGGCCTCGATCTTCGCGATCAGCCGTTCGGTGACCTTCGCGTTGATCTCTTCGATGTTCAGACCGGATCTCTTGCGCACCAACGTTCCGAGCGCCGAACTCTTGTACTCGGCTGCTCCGAGATCGAGAATCTTCTTTCCGGTCGCGACCGAGAGGTCGACGACGATGCGCTCGATGTCTTCGTCGCTGAGCTGTTCTTTCTCCGTGAAGGATAAAACGACGCGTTCGTTGAGCCGACACGCGGCTCCTTGCGTGAGGTAGAAGCGCGCGTTCGGCAGCGCCTGAAGCGCCGTTGCCGGTACCTCGACCGCCCGGTCGCTTTGGATCGCGCGGCGTACGACGTGCGCCTTCGCCTCTCCGGCGGCCATGATGATCGCCGTGCAGTCCGGGTTGTACGTCATCGTCTCGAGTCCGATCGTGATTACGAGGCGTTTCTTGGCGACTTCGATCCCACCGAGATCGGCCGCCGCCGCGGCTTGCGTCTCGTAGTTGACCTCGGTGAGTCTCGTCGGCGAGTACATACTCGAGCCACGGACGTTGAAACCGATATGTCCGTCGGGGCCGATTCCGCCGAGGAAAAAGCCGATGCCTCCCATCGAACGGATCCTGTCCTCGTACTCGACGCACCAGTGGTCGATCCTGTAGATCGCCTCGCGTCGGGTCTGCTCGCAGCGCGTCTTCGGATTTCGATACCGAAGCCCAAGGTCGATCGGCTCGTCGTTCCAGAACTGTTCAAGATCCGCGCCCCCGGGAAGCCCGATCTCTTCGCCGTTGATTAACGAAGCGCGCTTGTGGTCCATCCCGAATCCCTCGAGGTAGTACTTCTGAACGTAGTAGTAGAAACTGTTTTGATGGCGAGGGTTGATCGGGTAGAACTCGTCGATCTGGACGAAGCGAAGCCCCTTCATCGTCGGACGGATCGATGGGTTGATCCCCGCCTGCTCGAGCTCGCTTTGCGTCTCGACATTGTCCCACGTGTCGCTCAAGCGATGAACTTCCTTGATGAAGTACTCCGGCGTGCGTCCGGTCGGAAGCGAAACGACACCTTCGGGGTTCTCTTGAACCCACTCGAGAAACCGCAACGCGGTCAAAGTCCCGAGCGCCGGGAAGTTGTCGACGACGATCACGCCGATTTTTTCGCTTTTCGCGTACTGTAGTTTTCTGTTCGACCGCTCGAGCGCGGTTCGTTCTACACCTGAAATCATGGGTCCTCCTGGCGCCGGCGCGCGTCCTTCCGGCGCACGAACCGATCACAGGTTGATTGAATAAATCAACCATCCGCATGTTACCACGCCGGGGCGTGTGAGTCAAGGAGAAACGTGACACGTCGTGGAAATCGATGTACAGTTGCCGTACATGAGTCCTCTCGAGGCCGCGAGAAAGTTCATCGCCGAAGAGACGCAGTTTCAGCTCGGATTCCTCGTGACCGAGTCGAGCCACCCACGAACGAAAAACCTGAGCGATACGATCGCCGCCTCGACCGCCGCGGGAGTCCGGCAGCTTCTTTCGGTCGATCGCGACATCGCCGCTGTGCTGTCCGCGCAACTCGGCTCCAAA
>PXBQ01000431.1 GCA_003566875.1 Spirochaetaceae bacterium
CACTGGCTGGTGGGCACCAAAGAGGGCACGCCAATGAACGACCTGTGGAAGAGCGTCGGCGCGCTCGACGGCGTGAAGATCCACCATCCCGAGACGTTCCTCACGTTCGAGCACGAGAGCGGCACCGTTCCGATCTACCGCGATCTCGACCGGCTGCGCGTACGAACCCGGCTTTGCTCCGCCGGGCTGCACGGCGATGACCGTTGCGCTCAAGGCTCTGCGGAAACTCGATGCCGCTACCAGACGTCGTATATCGGAACGAAGCGATCGCCTCGCCGACGACCCCAGGGCCGGCACTCGACTGAAGGGTGAGTACCGGGGACAATGAAAACCGCTAATCCACCAATCCAAGTGTGCGGAAGCGCACAGACGGCACGACCGGTTCTTCGTAACTTCACGTCAGCTTGGGCGAAGGAGAAAAACGTGAAGAAAGCAAAAATCGCTGTGATTATTACGCTGAGTCTGGCACTTATAACGATAATTATCCAGAATACCGAGCCGGTCCTGACGAGGTTTCTTTGGTTCTCGGCCAATATTCCCGCGGTTGTGTTGCTCTTGCTCACCGCGGCTTCGAGTTTTGTGCTTGGGCTGGTCGTCGCATTCTTCGTGAAGCGCGACGAAAAAAAGCCCGAAGAAAAGGAGAAGGAACCGTTCAGCGAGTACACCGAGAGAACGTACAAAAGGTAGCCCGCCGGCCGATGCCGGGATTCTCGCCTAAAGGGCACCGTCCCGGATGATCTTCACGAGAAGCCAGAAACCCACCAACCCTGCGGCGACAAAACCAAAAATTCCGATGATCGGCACGCCGTGCCACAGAGGCGGCACTTGCGAATGAACCATCAATGCGGAGCCGACGACGAGGGAACCGAGAACGATCGAGAACGCCGACGTCGATGTCGCGTGAAGTGCGGTTTTCTGGACCGGACGTAGACTCGCGTCGTCGACCGTAAATCTCAACTTCCCGGAACCGAACGTGTCGAGCAAGCTTTGATAGTCGCGCGGCAAGTTCTCGATGACTTCCGTGAGTTCGCCGGCGGCTGCGACCAGCCGGGATACGAGCCGCTTGGGGTTGAATTTATCGCGAATGAGCTCACTCGCAAACGGTTTGACGTGTTCGGCAAAATCGAACTGCGGATCGAGTGCGGTTGCCACGCCTTCAATCGTGATGAACGATTTGACCAGCAGGAACAAGTCCGGTGGGAGACTGAGCCCTTTGTCGATCAGAATCGTCACGACGCCGGAAAGAAGAGTCGTGAACGAGAAGTCTTTCGCGTCCGCGGCGGTGAACTGTGCGATGAGATCGGCGACATCGCGCTCGATGCTGCGAGCTTTGTCGAAGTCGCGACTACCGGCAAGCCTGATTACCGCTCGCGCGACTTTCTGCTCGTTTTGCCCGATAACGCCGATCAACATGTCGCTCACGACCTCGAGGTCGCGACGCGTCAGGCTCCCGGTCAGGCCGAAATCGAGATAACAAAGCCGTCCATCGCCAAGAATCACGATGTTGCCCGGGTGTGGGTCGGCGTGGAAGAACCCATGACGGAAGATCTGGACCAGAGTCAGGTCGGCTCCCAGGGCCGCGACTCGTGCGCTTTCGCGCCCGTCGCGCGGTACGCGCGCGATTATGTCCGCGAGTGGCTCACCGTCAACGAACTCCATCGTCAGTACTCGCTGTGTACAGTAGGAGCGGAATACGCGGGGCACCTTGATCCTTTTCTCGTTGGAGAACTGCGCGGCAAACCGCTCGATCGCGGCCGCTTCGCGACGAAAATCGATCTCCTGGTGAATCGCTTTGTCGAACTCCGCGACCATCTTTCGCAGCCCGACAGCGCGCATTCCCGGAACGTAACGTTCGAGTCGCTGTACAAGCGTCGTCAGGATTTCGATATCGACGTCGACCAGCTCATCCAAACCCGGACGCTGAACCTTCACGGCAACAACCTCTCCCGAGCGAAGCACCGCGCGATGGATCTGCGCTATCGAGGCCGCGGCAATAGGCACCCGATCGAACTGGGCGAAGAGTTCCCGAACGGGCTTGCCGAGCTCTTTCCTTACGGTCGCCACGGCGATTCGTGTCTTGAACGCCGGTACATTCTCTTGAAGCTTCCGAAACTCCACCTGAAGATCCGGAGGAATCAAGTCGGGGCGATTACACAGGATCTGACCGAGTTTGATGAATGTCGGTCCGAGTTCTTCGACCACCAAACGGATTCGTACCCACGTCGAGGATTCGCCAAACGGTCGGTCTCGCTCGATGCGTCTCCGACGGGTCGGCCGCCGGATCAAACGTAATACCTTCCCGAGCCCTGTTTGAAATACGATCTGACCGAAACCATGCGTCATAAGCGTGGTCAGGATATCCCGGTAACGGATGAACCGTACCCTGCCTTTTCGTGTTAGAAGGTCAAAAATGATCACGTTGCTCCTCGCCCGCACAAAAGCGGCGTGTCTTGTCCGTCGATCAAGAACGCCGCTCCGGGGATTTTCCCGTTTTTACTCACTGTCCGATCCGTCCATCGCGCAGATGTCTACTGCCTGTCGTACGTGATCGAAATTCCAGTTGGATACGGTGCGAGTGTCATTGTGGTCTTGTTCGCGTTGAAAGAAAACGTATACTTGTCGACTGACTCATCCGGCCACGTCTTTTCAAGCGTGTTCGAGTCCGAAGTCCAGGTACCGTCGCGCGTCACGCCGATTTGGCCCAAAGAGTTCGTTTCCGTGACTGTCTTGTTCGCGTTGAAGGTAGTACTCACCGTGACGCCGACAATCTCAGTTTCCCACGTACCGATAATCGGGTTGATTATCGACGCGACAGAGTTACAGCTCGCGAAAATAAGACCCGCCAAGATCGTAATACCGATTAATCTTTTCATTTCATCCTCCATCAAAGACTTGAGTTCCGACATTTTCGGGAACTCTG
>PXBQ01000515.1 GCA_003566875.1 Spirochaetaceae bacterium
ACGCCGTTCTTGACCTTGACCTGCTTGCCGTTATTCTCGAGCAGATCGGCCTCGAAACCCGACGTGTACCGCTCGGGTACGTGAACCGAGACCGTCGCGTTTGTTCCGCCCGTCTCGTACAGACGCAGTACGATACCTTTGGCGTCCTCAGAGGGTTTAACCGTTTCGAGCTTGACGCGCCCACCGTCGACGCGGAACCACGAGTGGACCGTGTGCTTGGGATGCGATGCCTCGGCCGTCACGACCGGGGCGTTGAGTTCGTGCGCCGCTCGGAACACGGTATCCGAGTCCGACGCTCCGAGGTGCGGCATGTACGCGAACGTGAACGTATGGTCGCCCATATCCGCGTCCGGATCGGGGTGTTTTGCGCTCTTCAGCAGCGTCAACTCGACCTCGTTCCCGACGATTCGGTGCCCGTACTTGCAGTCGTTCATGATCGCAAAGCCCGCATCGGGCTGCGTGAGATCGGCGAACCGGTGTGCGGCGACTTCAAAGCGCGCCTCGTCCCACGATGTGTTCATGCTCGTCGGACGTTCTACGGATCCAAACTGAATCTCGTACCGGGCCTGCGCAGCGTGAATCGTCGTGCGTGCGCCGACGCGGAGGTGCTTTTTCGCCTCGTTCCACGCGACGTGGCAATCGGCGCGCACGGTCGGCGAGCCGCTTTCGAGCGAGAGAACCTCTTCGATCCGGGCCTTCCCGATCTCGAACACGAGTTTCACGGCGCCGAACACGCCGCCGGCCGATACGACCGATTTCTCGACGAGCCGCGCGCGCTCGGGAGTAGTTTCCCGGTAGTAATGGCTGATGTCCCACGCGTCGTACGCGTACGGAAGGTCCTCCCAGAGGGTGAACTCGTTCGCGGCGTCGGCGACGTACTCGCGGCGCGTATCTTTCCGGTAGATCGACGTGATTCTCCCGTCGTTCGCGATCGTGACGCGGACGATGTCGTTCTCGAGACGTTTTTCGGTTGCGGTAACGTCTCCACTGTGCTCGGGCGCTTTTGTCGCGGCGACCGTAAAGACCGCGTATCCGGCCGACGGCACCGACATCCTCGCGCGAAGAATCTTGCCGTCACGCGAACACGGGACCGAAGCACCGTCGGAGTCGAGAATCTCGTACGAACCTTTTCCGGGGACCTCAAACGCCGCGACGATTTCGCGTTCCCACGCGAGCGTGTTGAACACGACGTACACGCCGGGCTTCACGGGAACCGGACCGGCGTCGGGACGGACGACTCGAACATCGTGCGCACCGACGATATCGTGCAGAAGCTCCGTCCGGAACTGCTCGAGCAGCGCGAGATTCTTCTCGGACGCCGCGTGCGCGTCGCGATACACCCACCCGATCGAGGAACCCGGGAGAATGTCGTGAAACTGGTTCAAAAGCGTCTCTTTCCAGATCTCGTCGAGCTCGGCGGGACGGCGCGCGGCGAGAACCGAGAAGAACTCGACGTCGTGCAGCATGTGCTCGAGCAGGCGATTGTACTTCTTCATCAGTGCTTGCGTCGTGTACGTTCCGCGGTGAAACTCGAGGTACAACTCACCGCGCCACACCGGGAGTGTGCTCGCCGGTATCTTCCGGAGCGTCTCGAAAAACGACTCGGCCGAACGTAATTGAACGCGGGGAAGGCCTTCGGTATTCTGCGCGCGGAGCGCGAACTCGATGTGTTTCCGCGACGGCCCACCACCACCGTCTCCGATCCCGTACAGGTTCAGGAAACCGTCGAGCTCGCCTGATTGCGCGAAGCGCTTCTCGGACTCTACTAGCTGGCGCGGCCTGTTATCGAAGTTGTACGTATTAGTCGGGAGGAAGTGCGACGTAATCTGCGTTCCGTCGATCCCCTCCCAGATGAACGTGTGGTGCGGAAACGTATTCGTCTCGTTCCACGAGATCTTCTGCGTCATGAAGACATCGACACCGCATTTTTTCAGGATCTGCGGCAGCGCGGCGGAGTATCCGAAGACGTCGGGAAGCCAGAGATTCTTGACGTCGATACCGAACTCGTCCTGGTAGAATTTCTTGCCGTAGAGGCACTGTCGGACGAGCGCCTCACCGGACGGGATGTTCATGTCGGGCTCGACCCACATCGCGCCTTGGCACTCCCACCGACCCGCCTTGATCGCTTTTTTCATCTGCTGGTACAGAGCCGGATAGTCGGTCTTGACCCACTCGAACAGCTGAGGCTGCGATGCGCCGAACACGTACTCCGGGTACTCCTCCATGAGCCGCAAAACCGTCGCGAACGTTCGCCCGCCTTTTCTGCGTGTTTCCCGGATCGGCCAGAGCCACCCCAAGTCGATATGAGCGTGCCCGACCGACGGCACGACCATCGAGCTCGCGTCGGCTCGTGGCTTGAGCAATCGGGCCGTTATTTTCTCGGCCGCGGCGAGCCCCTTCCCATCGCTCCAGACGTTTGTCACCTCGTTCAGTCCGACGTATAGCTTCCGCGCGCGCGGTGAGTCCTCGGGCAGCGCTTCGGCGAGGTCGAACAGAAACTCCATATCGAGCAGAAGCTGCCAAATTTGGCGATCAAACTTGACTATTTCGGCCTGTTTGAGCGTGAAACCGTCGACTTCGGCGCTCCGGGAACCCGCGGGTCGCGCGCCGAACAGCATGTTTGCCGCCGCTTCCACGAGAAACTCAAGCTTCTCTCCGCCTTTTGCCGTTCCGATCGGGACACGCCGTTTTTGGACGAATCCATTCGTAGTCTGTTTATACGTGAGGCCCGCCCAGGGAACGCCGTTCCGGAAGACACATCCTTCCGCGTCGAGGTCGATCAGAGCGACGATCTCCGAGCCTTTGAACGAACTCGGCACCTGCCCGGTAAATCGGAACCACGCGCTGCCCCACTGCTTTCCCCACGGCGTACCGACCGTGATCGGCTTGAATTTTCGCGATGAAACGGAATCGAT
>PXBQ01000212.1 GCA_003566875.1 Spirochaetaceae bacterium
CACGCCCAGCTGTCGCATCCAATAACGCCCTGGCCGAGCTCACCCGAGACCGCGCGAGCGAGTAGCTCACGAACCAGGTTCAGCCCGTCCGCGCGGCGGACGAAACACTTTTCGAGTCGTGGCATGACCCACACCCCGGTTTTCGGCCACCGCCGGAACCATCGCTCGTCACCCGCCGTGATCGTTTCCGCGACGGGTGGAGGGACTGCCGAGAAACCATCGCGCGCCACCAACGCGTCTAACGCCTCCGTACGGCCGCCGTACGGAGGGCCGACGAAAAAGATGACCGGTTTGGTCGCGGTTTTTTTCCCGAGCCAGTTTCCGAGATGGTCGTGGAAGATGCCGGCCGCGTCGGCCCAGGCCGGCGTCGGGACGACGGAATCGAGCTCGGACTCACTGAGCGAGTGAAGGTCCTGGTCGTCGTCGAGTGGAGACGCGATCTTCTGCTTTTTCCGCACGAGGCCACGAAAAACCCCAAACACGCTCGATCGAACCGCGTGAACATCGAGGCCGGCCGAAGGCGGTTTGAACTCGTCGATCTGCACAAAACGCCAGAGCGGCTTCTCGGCGGATCCGTTAGTTCTCCTCGTTGCATCCATCGTGACCTGACTCTACCCGAACCGACCGCGCCGCGCAATCGTTCACCGTGGGGCACGCCCCTGATCGACGCCCGGCGATCGCGGCGACTCGACCGGATTACCGAACAAATCGTGTTCGCCGCCCGCGGGCTCTCCCTCTGCGACGCCACGAATCGGCGAGTCCGCCGATAGTCTGGCCCACGGCATACACCGTAAATCGCGCGGGTCTGTCGGCAACTCGGCGAGTATCGAAGGGAGCACGACGCGAGGGTCTCCGGTCGTCGCGTTTGGATCGCCGCCGCCGGCGGTCCATTCGTCGAGCTCGACGGGTTCCGATTTGCCGTCTGTGAACACGCCTTTCGCGCGGCGTGACCAGACGTGGTTGTGGCTGAACGCGGTCGTCGTAAGCGGCCCCGCGATCACCGTGTCTTCGGCGATCAGGATGTTGTTTTTCATCACGAGGCCGGGAATGTCGTGCGTCGCGGTCACCGCGTGCCGGTCGTTGATCACGAGATTGTGCGAGACTTTTGCGTCGGAGATTCCCGCGTCGCCCGCCCAGAAATGAATTCCGGCGAAGTGATTCGTCCGGCCGTCATTTATGCTGATGTTGAAGCGGCACCGGTTGTTCTTCCACGGAGCGGCACCCGGATACTGGCATAGAAGGTATCCGCTGCCGTGGTTGTTGTACGAGAGGTTGTACTGGAGCACGGAGTCGGTAATACCACCATCGAAGTCGAATCCGCCGCCGTCCATACCGCCGGGTGACGTCTTGTTGTCGTGCGAAATGCAGTACTGGATCGTAAGGTTGTGCGCGGCGTACCCCCAGATTCCGACCGGACCGTTACCGGTCCGAGGCATGTCGTACCCGTTGTTGTACGCGCGGCAGAACTCGATCAGGCACCCATCGAGACCGCCGACGACGATGCCGTTGCCGCTGTGGTTGTCGAGCCGTTGTGGATCGCCCGCGTTCGAGTGCGCGACGCAGTCGCGGATCACGACGTCTCGAGCGACTTCCGAGCCCTGGTTTACGCTTATTCCTGCCGCGCCGTTGTCGCGCGCGACGACGCGCTCCAGTGTGATCCGCGTGCCGCCTTTGACGGCGATTCCGGCGACCCGGAATCCGTGAACCTCAACGTCCTCGATCCGTGCGTCCGTGCAGTCGGTCGCGACGATACCGGCTCCGTCGCTGCCGGCCTTCCTCCCGCATCCGACAGCCGTGAGGTTCCTGATCGTCACCCCGTGCGTTCCGTTCAACGTGATCGCGTCTTCCGCTCCGGCGTACAGAGTCGCGCGGCCTTCGCCGAAGCTCGAGACGGTCAAGCCGGAAACACCGGGCGGGATTCGGATCGTCCCGAAGAACACGTGACCGCCGCGCAACGAAACCGTCGCTCCGGGTGCGAGCTTCTCCGCGTTCAACCGGTCTATCGTCTTCCATGCGTGATCGGGTGTAAGGCCGTCGTTCCGGTCAGAACCGGATACCGAATCAAGAAAGTAGGTCGGATTTTTATCGTTTTTCATGACGACGAACGTACCACGTATTGCCGATCGTCGTCTATTTTGGTATCGTTCAAATATTACCGAAACGGTAATGAAATACGATTCTGACGAGATGCGAAGAACGCAGGAGGATTTCATGGGTGAATCGAAGAAATTGACGACGACGGCGGGCGCTCCGGTCGTCGACAACCAGAACGCGATGACCGCGGGACCGCGTGGCCCCGTCTTGATGCAGGATTACCAGTTGATCGAGAAGCTCGCGCACCAGAACCGCGAGCGGATCGCCGAACGCGTCGTGCACGCGAAAGGGTGGGGTGCGTACGGAACGCTCACGATCACGCACGACATAACCGCGTACTCGAAGGCGAAGGTATTCGCGCAGGTCGGTAAAAAGACCGAGATGCTCGCGCGGTTCTCTACGGTCGCGGGTGAAGCCGGAGCCGCGGACGCCGAACGCGACGTTCGTGGATTTGCGCTCAAGTTCTACACCGAGGACGGGAACTGGGACATGGTCGGAAACAACACGCCGGTCTTTTTCGTCCGCGATCCGTATAAGTTCCCCGATTTCATCCACACGCAGAAGCGGCATCCCCGCACCAATCTGCGATCGGCGACCGCGATGTGGGACTTCTGGTCGCTCTCTCCCGAATCGCTTCACCAGGTGACGATTCTGATGTCAGATCGAGGGCTCCCGACCGACGTGAGGCACATCAATGGCTACGGAAGCCACACGTACAGCTTCATCAACGCGAAGAACGAGCGGTTCTGGGTGAAGTTTCACTTCAAGACGATGCAGGGCCACAAGCACTGGACGAACGATGAGGCCGCGCAGGTCGTCG
>PXBQ01000255.1 GCA_003566875.1 Spirochaetaceae bacterium
CCCGAGTAATCGAACTCGCACGCCTGGCCGATCACGATCGGGCCGGACCCGATTATCAATACTTTCTGGATGTCGTTCCGTCGCGGCACGCCGCACTCCTTGAAATGAGTTCACTGCGCCCATGATACCGGCGCAACCGTCCATCGGCAAGGCCGCCGATGCATTGAGCCGAAACACCGCGATGTGGTATCGTAGCGGTATGAAGTTTAAAACATTAGGGAACACAGGGCTCAAGGTTTCCGAGCTCTGTTTCGGAGCGATGCAGTTCGGCAACGAAGTCGACGACTCGCACTCGCACGCGGTGTTCAACCGATGCCGCGACGCGGGCATCAACTTCTTCGATTGTGCGGACGTCTACAACAGTGGAAGAGCTGAAGAGGTCCTCGGTCGGTTTATCGCGGATTGCCGGGACGAAGTAGTGATCACGAGCAAGGTCGCAATGCAAACGGGCAAAGGTCCGAACGATCGCGGCGCCAACCGGTATCACATCATGGCTCAGATCGACAAAAGTCTGCGCCGGCTCGGGACCGACCGGATCGACGTGTACTTCATCCACGCGTTCGACGACGACACGCGGATCGATCAAACGCTCCGCGCTCTCGATGATCTGGTTGCCCAGGGCAAGATCCTGTACCCGGCCGCGAGCAACTTTGCCGCGTGGCAGATGGCAAAAGCTCTCGGCATCCAGGAACGGTACGGATGGGCGCCGTTTTCCTGCATTCAACCGATGTACAACCTGGTAAAACGGCAAGCTGAGGTCGAGCTTCTTCCGATGGCAAAGGCCGAAGGGCTTGGGGTGATCTCGTACAGTCCACTCGGCGGCGGTTTGTTCACCGGCAAGTACGGAAAGGACAAACGCCCCGAATCGGGACGGCTCGTCGAGAACGAGATGTACAAGAAGCGGTACCGCGACGAGATCGCGTACACCGCGGCGGAACGGCTCACCGAGATCGCCGAACGGCACGGAACACACCCGGCGACACTCGCGGTCAAATGGGTCGCGATGCACCCGGCGGTGACCGCGCCGATCATCGGCGCGCGGAACCTCGCGCAGCTCGAACCGTCGTTGAAGTCGGTCGAGTTCGAGATGAGCGATGAACTGTACGAGGAACTCTCGTCGCTCGCGCCCGCTCCACCACCGGCAACCGACCGAAGCGAACAAACCGCGAAGTAGCGCAGGCGCCATCGGTACTGCCTGCATCGGGCGGCATCCGCCGCCCGTGCTTAGCGGGTTACTTCCTCATCAAACGGAAAATCGTTCGCGTGTCCGGATCGACCGGCCCAAACACGAAGAACATCGCGTAGATCTCGACGTACGCAATGCAGTACAGGAAGATCAACGCGCGAATCACGTACGTCGTGTCGACGTAGAACGACACGAGCATCACCGCAAATAGTAACACCGCGTTCGTCCGCGTCAGGTGCGTGTGAGGGAAGATCACGCGGCCGAATTTCAGCTGCGACACCAACAGCGATCCTGCGAACATCGCGAGGAACACACCGAGATACACGAGATTCGGCGAAAGGTAGTCAGGGAACAGGTAAACGAAGAAGAACGCCGCCGAAAGGTAGTACGCGACGTCGGCGATCGCGTCGAGAAGCGAGCCGAGTTGCGTACACTGGTTCCATCGCCGCGCAATGCGTCCATCGAGAACATCGGTCAACCCGAGCAGGACGAATAGAACGACGAAAGCCGTTCGTGCGCCGCCGAACGCGGCGACGTACAGAAACGGTACGCCGAACAGCCGCGTGAGCGACAGAACGTTCGGGACCGTCATGATTCGTGATCGTGTATCGGACATAACCGGGATTTTAATGTCGGACGAGCGAGCGCGTCAAGGAAATTCGGATCTCTTTACACGGGACCGTCGTTCGCCGTACACTTTTTCCAGCCATGGACATATTTGAAGCTATCGAGAAGAGACACAGTTACCGCGAAAAGTACCGTAACGATCCGGTACCCGAGGAACACCTGCGCCGGATCGTGACGGCCGGCATCGTTGCGCCCTCGGGCGGAAACGGACAGACCACCGAGTTTGTCGTCGTCACCGAACCGGCGACCCGCGGCGCGCTCGCCGAGATCATGGGAAGCATCATGTGCCGGACGGCGCCCGCGATCATCGTGTGCGTGACCGAACACCGCGAGATCTACCCTGGGATGGCGTTTGAGATCGAAGATTGTTCGGCAGCGGTCGAAAACATGCTGCTCGCGATCACCGGCCTGGGATACGCGTCGGTCTGGCTCGACGGCGTTCTTCGCAACGAGAACCGCGCATCACGGATCGCGCAGTTGCTGAAGATCCCCGACACCCGCACCGTTCGCGTCATCCTGCCGGTCGGTGTGCCGTTAGCGCCCGGAACACGGAAGGAGAAACTCGCGTTCGACAAGCGCGCGTGGTTCAACTCGTACGGTGGCTGACATTTTCCCGATCGTCGGTACGACCAACGCGGAGAGCCTCTCTACACCCCCGGCACCGAAGCGCGCGCCGTTCACCTGGCCGGTAGTCGCGATTACGCACGAATCGCCGGTCCGAATCGCGTTTGACTCGGTCCAGGATCCGCAAGACCGAACAGTCGGAGTTGAGTTCGGATTCTGCGTCGCGATCGAACGGCGCGATACGGTCATCGTGAGAATCGCGACCGCGACGAGCGGGCGGACCGTGGCCGCGGTCGACGTTACGTGCCCGTTCGTGTTCAACATTTTCCGGATCGCTCTCGACCCCGAGACGGCTTCCGAATTCATGCGCGACGGAGCGGAGCTCACGCTCGAGACGCCCGGCGATCCCCTGTGGATTTTCGCTCGAGCGCATGGTTCCGGAAACAGTGGTCTCGGCGACGGCCCGAGCCCGTACCATCTACCGCACGTGACCCGTGGGCGACGCGCCGATCCGGCCGAGACGGCTCTCTCGGAGA
>PXBQ01000374.1 GCA_003566875.1 Spirochaetaceae bacterium
AACTCGGTTCGGCTCGTGTTCAACGATCTCACGACTCGCGAATCGGCGTGCTCGACCTTGACCGCCAACTCGATTCACTACCGGAAAGGCAAGACGCTGGTTCCGTTTCGCCTCACCGGGAACACCGAGTGGGGTCTGCCCGCGCCGAGCCTCGACGGCGAGCAAGGACTCACGTTCTGGGTCTGGCCCGAGTCGCTCTGGGCGCCGATCTCGTTCACCGCGACGGTGATCGAACGCGCGGGTAAACGCCTCGACGACTGGAAGGACTGGTGGTGCAGCCGCGAAAGTCGGGTGTATCAGTTCATAGGCGAAGACAACGTGTACTTCTACGGACCCGCGCAAACCGCGATTTTTGTCGGTACGCAAACGGGAACCCCGGTGGCCGACCCGCCGAGCGGAGAGCTGCAGCTCACCGAACTCGTCGTGAACAATCACATCCTGTTTCTCGACAAGAAGGCGAGCAGCAGCGGAAAAGTGAAACCGCCGGCGGCCGCCGATCTTCTCGAGTACTACACCGCGGATCAGTTGCGCGCGCATTTTTTCAGCCTCGGGCTCAATAAACGCAGCGTCGGTTTCCGGCCGAAGCCGCTCAACCCGACGGCAACCGAACGCGACGCCGACCCGGTTATGCGCGAGGGCAATCTCTTGAGCAACGTCTTCAACCGCGCCGTCCGCTCGTGTTTCTACACGCTTCAGACGTACTACGACGGGAGACTCCCGGCCGGCGAGGTTAGTGCCGATGTTCGCGTGCAGTCCGATCAGGTGATCCTCGGGTTCGAAAACTTGATGTACCGTCGCGACTTTACGGCCGCGACGACGTTACTCGACGGCTTCATCCGGAGCATGAACAAACTCTGGGACGCGAACACGCGCCGGGTCAAAGAGACCGACGACGACGGACTCAGGAAACAGAATCTCATCGATGTCTTCCACATGGTACGCGTCGGTACACTTCTGACGCACCCGATCGCGCCGACCGGGACCGAGAAAATCCGCGAGTACTTGAATATCGGAGTTGAGTTCTGGAACTGGGATCGAGCCTTCGAGACGCTGTACGACTTCATCGGAGATCCGGCCGAACACACGTTCAAGGTTCTGGAGCCGCGGGTCGATTTCTTCGAGCGCCACCCGAGTCAGGTGAACGGGTAGACCGGGCGCGCCTCGTGGCTCATCGTCGTCTGCGGCGCTTTTTCCAGACGATCGCGAGAGCGGTGCACCCGACAACGAGGCCGAGTATCGCGACGGCGTAGTTACCGAAGTCCAACGTCGCGGCGGCCATCCCGGGGGCGATACGCTCGAGCAGGTACCGCCGAAAAACTTCGGACAGGAAGAAAAACAAGCCCTGAATACCGGTGACGAAGAGAACGCGCGTGATCAAGCGCTGCGTCGATTTCGCCCCCGAGTACACGGCACCGATTGTCAGCGGCGCAACGAGAGCGGCCAACCCAAGCACGACCATCCCGAATAAAGCGAAAAAGGCGGGCATGCCGGACAGGACACGGACGGCCTGCGTGAGTAGATCGAGGTAGATCAGGAAAAGCACTGCGACGAGGCCGATCGACACCACGGTGATCGCAAAGCGAATGGCGCGCGTGGCGGTAATAGTGCGGTTCATTGTAAACATCTCCTCAAGAGCAAGGTCCAGTCGCCGGTATCGGGCGCCGTAAGCGCGACTTTTTTCTCGGTTACAGTCAAAGTATCGTGGCCCCGCCACTCACCCGAACTCGGACAAAACCACGCGGCGGAGTACTCACCATCCGAGATCGTGAGCACCACCGACGGTGTCGATGAACGCACATCGGCCGCCTCGTCGGTATGCACACCGCCGAAGCCGTCCGGCGCGTGTCCTTCCCACATATCGGGATTTGCGAGATAGACGATGAACGTCGTCTCAGTTTTATCACGCATCGCCTTGTACAACACAGGAGGCCCTTCGGTGATCTGATCTGCGGGTTCCATGCCGACACACGACAGTCCGGTGTCGGAGAAAAAACGATGAATATACCGAAAGTCGTGCGCGCCGCTCTCGAGCAGGCCCATATCGCACGCGTCGTAGTATCCGCGCATGCCTTTTGAACCACCGTCGTAACTCTCGAAGGTCATGAGCCCCCCGTACGTCGGATGGCCACCGGAGAGCAAAGTCGCCCACATGAGGCGCCGAAAGAAGTACCGGTCGTGTTGCGGTGGTCGCCAGCACTCGTACCGATCCTCGTCGAGCACGACCGGTTTTTTCGACTGTGAACGATACTTCAAAACGACGTCACCGGTCACCTGCCCCAGATCCTCGATCGTCACGATGTCCGACCAGTCGCACTCGAGAAACGAGTACCCGGAGAAACGCATTTGGTGATTCGTCAACAGCGTCCCCCACGGCTCGCGGCGGGCCATGTCGCGCGCGATCGTATCGATGTGCCCCCACCGCGCACGCGGGTTGCCTTCTCGCGAGATGTCTTCGGCCGCGTCGTCGTCGATAATCCTGTGGTCGTTCGAGATGCACCAGTGAATGTTCGAAAAAGCCGAGAACCGCGCCTGCGCGTACCGGATCATACACCGCGACAACTCGTCGCCGTCGCCGTACCGTCTGATCTCGTCTCCGTCCTCGCCAAACGGGATCAGCTGGAAAATCACGTCCGGATGATGCTCGAGCGCGTACACGAGGCGCCGGTCGATCTCGCGCCAGTACGGCAGGTTTAGTCGGATGCGCCCGTACTTGGCGTCGTGTTGGAACAATGCCTGGCAGTCGCAGCGCGCGCGGCTGAACCACGTTCGAATCTTTGTGAACCCGGCCGCGACGGCCTGCTCGAGGTACTCCCGCCAGTTCATCTCGTCGTCGACGACGTACCGATACCCGGTATCTCCGATGTGCAAAAACCACGAGCCGTCCGCGTACGCGAACTGGGTGGGATCAT
>PXBQ01000404.1 GCA_003566875.1 Spirochaetaceae bacterium
CGCCTGCCAATCCGCGCGAATTTCGTCGATCGACTTGAATCCGCGCAGAGCTTCGAACCGCGTAATGGCGCGGATGATCTCAGGCTTGTGATTGTCATCACGATAGTTTCGGTTCGGCGCATCGATCGCGAGTCCGGCAGCCTCTTCGCGTGCGTAACCGTCGATCGCCTGCCGGCGGCTCGGGTGCGCCTGGATTGAGAGCGCCTTCGCGGCCGAGAGAACCTTGAAAAGAAACGGTAGCCGTGGGCCGAATCGTGAGACGCAGTACTCACCGAGCGTGTACGCCGGATCCGTCGCGATCGCGCGAGCAAGATCGCCAAGAGCGTCGGGTGCGACGATCTGCGACGGCGCTTTCGGGTGCGCGCCCATCCACAACTCGGCCATCGCAATGCGGTCGGGGTTCTCCACTCCGATGACCGACGGAATACCGTCCGTGGAGCCCCACGCGTACGGCTGAACGGTGTTCTTGAGCTTGTACATACGCGCCCATCGTACGGATTGAACCGGGGACAGTCAACGACGCACACGGCATCGCACACGGCATCGCACACGGCATCGCGATACAGGATGGAAAACCGTTCGGCGATATGGTACAGTGCGCGAAGCCGGGCTTCCCGGCCGATACTCGGTACCAAATATCACGAGGAGGGACGATGTCGCCCGCTCTTAACTCCCTTGGCAACGCCGTAGCACGCGTGTACGGCGACGGGGCACAAGCCGCTCAGGAACGTTTTTCGGCGTTGTGCGCGACGTTCACGACAGCGTTCGGTCGCGACGCGGAGGCCTTTTTCTCCGCGCCCGGGCGCACCGAACTCGGCGGAAATCACACCGATCATAACAATGGACGAGTCCTCGCAGCGGCAGTCGATCTGGACACGATCGCCGCTGTGGCGCCGCGCGACGACGAGGTGATAGAGGTCCGCTCACTTGGCTATCCCGAACCGTTTTGCGTCAAGATCTCGTCGAACGATCCGGTCGCGGACGAACGAGGAACGAGTTCGGGGTTGATCCGGGGCGTCGCGGCGGGATTTCTGCGTCGCGGCGGCCGTATAGGCGGCTTTTCAGCGACGGTTTCGAGTACCGTGCTTCCGGGTTCGGGTTTGAGCTCGTCGGCATCGTTCGAGGTTCTGATCGGAGCGGTCTTGAACAACTTGTTCAACGACGACAGGTTCTCCGCGGTCGAGATCGCGCAGATCGGCCGATACGCCGAGAACGAGTACTTCGGGAAGCCATGTGGTCTTATGGACCAGATCGCGTGCGCACACGGCGGTGTCGTCTCGATCGACTTTCGCGATATCGAAAATCCGACCGTCGAGAGCGCGCACTGTGACTTCCGCCGGCAGGGTTACACGCTCGTCGTCGTCGACTCCGGCGGCGATCACGCCGACCTCACGCCCGAGTACGCGGCGGTCCCGGCCGAGATGAAGGCCGTAGCCGCGGAGTTCGGCGCCGATCTGCTCGCGGAGGTAGACCCGGCCGAGTTCCGCGCGAACATCGCGCGCGCACGGCGCGCCGCAGGCGACCGCGCGGTTCTCCGGGCGATCCACTTCTTCGCGGACACCGAGAGAGTGGTTCGACAGCGGGCCGCGCTCGAGGCAAACGCGTTCTCCGAGTACCTTGCGCTTGTCAACGAGTCGGGTAGTTCGTCGTGGAGATTTCTGCAGAACTGTCGAGTGCCGGGCGAGAGCGCGCAGCAAAACGTTGCGCTCGCGCTCGGGGTCACCGAAGACTTCTTGGACCGCGACGGGGCGGTGCGGGTCCACGGAGGCGGATTTGCGGGCACGATTCAGGCGTACGTGCCGACCGGCCGCGTCCGGGAGTACACGCAGCTTATGGAGACTTTGTGCGGCGCGGGTTCGGTCACCGCCTTGAAGATCCGCGAGATCGGAGCGACCCGGCTGTAACGGCGAAAACGCGTCTCGGCATGCGCGTGTTTCGGCTTGACGGCGCGGGCGACCACGGGTATACGTTGAAGTACCGGCGACACCGATCGCCAAGAAATCGAGGAGCTGACCATGAAACTGTCCCCATTGCAGATTGAACGAAAAAAATACGAACCGAAACTCCCGAGGGCTCTCAAGGCGCCGCTCGACTCGCTCATGCTCGAACTCGGCGAAAAAACCGAAGCCGTCGCGGACCGAGAGGAGGTCAAAGAACTCTTCCCGAACACGTACGGAAAACCGCTCGCGCGGTTCCTCGAAGGAACCGGCACCGCGTCGAAAAAACCACTCACGGTCGGCGTTATACTTTCGGGCGGCCAAGCACCCGGCGGCCATAATGTCATCGCGGGTCTGTTCGACGGACTCAAAAAAGGAAACACCGAATCACGACTGATCGGCTTTCTCGGCGGTCCGTCGGGGATTCTTGAGAACAAGACTCGCGACATCACGACCGAGGTTGTCGACGAGTATCGCAACACCGGTGGCTTCGACATGATCGCCTCGGGCCGCACAAAAATCGAGACCGATGAACAGTTTGCCCGGTCGCTCGAGGTCTGCAACGAGATCGGCATCGACGCTCTCGTTGTGATCGGCGGCGACGACTCAAACACAAACGCCGCACTGCTCGCCGAGTACTTTATCGCGAGAGGCTCGGCGACGCAGGTCATCGGCGTCCCAAAGACGATCGACGGGGATCTCAAGAACGAGTACATCGAGAGTTCGTTCGGCTTCGACACGGCGACGCGAACGTACGCCGAACTGATCGGGAACATCGAACGCGACGCGACGTCGGCGAAGAAGTACTGGCACTTCATCAAGCTCATGGGCCGCTCGGCGTCGCACATCGCGTTGGAGTGCGCACTGTTGACCCAACCGAACATCTGTTTGATTTCGGAAGAGGTAGCCGACGATGAAATGACGCTCGCACAGGTCGTCGACTCGGGGGCGAACGCGATCGCAG
>PXBQ01000432.1 GCA_003566875.1 Spirochaetaceae bacterium
CGCGGTGCGTCGAGATGCAGCAAAACTCAGCCACGACCCGCCGAGTAGGAGACGACTTTGGCGGCGGAAAAAATTACGAGAAATAGTTTCGATGACTTGAGGAACGTAGGATGCAGCACGCAGATACCGAATACATGGGCCAGTTGGAAGAGGAACTGCAAACCGCGGTGTTGGAGACGATCCCCGTCGAGAAGCGATTACGGGGGGTGGCCCCGGAAGAGCGGTTGCGGGGGCTGTCGCCGGAGGAGGTACTTCGGCGTTTCACGGCCGAGGAAGTTGCTGATGGGTTGACCGACGCGCAGGCGGCTCAGCTTCGCGATTTGCTCGATCGCCGGCAGAAACGCTGAAGAGAGGAACTCGCCTCGAGTCCGGGTGATGAGCTGTGGCGGCATGTTCGAGGCGCTATTTGGATTTCGAACCGGGTTCTACCAAAGGCCGACGTCGCGAGACGCCGGCCTTTTTACGTTCTAACGCCAAGCACCGCAACGACTTACAACGATCGCCCCCCGCCCGCCGTCTCGGCTCCCGACCGCAGCGCGACCGCCACCGGCACCCGTGAACTCGCCCCCAAGACCCGCTCTCGGCCCAAACTCTCGGCCCTCTCGGCGCCGCGCCCCCGCAAGGTTATCGGACCCTCAAAACCGCTCAATCGGTCGCAACCCCCCAAATGCTTTTAGTTTTTATGGGAAGTTTGGCGACATCACAGATACTCGACGTGTCCCGTCATATCGTCAGTCTCAAGGACTTGGTATATCAGCATCAAGCCCCGGATTATCTCGCCGATGGATAATCCCTGAGGTGCGTAGGCGATTCCTGCATGCCATGCACCCGCAGCATGCAAGCGCAGAAAATCTTCGTCTTGCGTGAAGACGACGCGTCCCTCGGTTCGCGCCCGTCGCAAGTGCTCCTCGTCCGACGCGCCCAAGAGACCGGCTTCGGGTACGGTGAGCACATCGACCGCACGCTGCCGCAGACCGCGGACAACGGCCCTGGCCACATGCTCGTCGGTGTAGAAGCGAATTCGGGTACCCGTCACGACATCCGTTCCCGAAGCCGTTGGTGGACCTTGGACGGCGTGTGTTTACGCAAAGCTTCTGCGAATGCCTGCCCGGCTTCGATGGATCGGTCGATCTCCGGGCGGTGGTCGAAATAATAGGCCAGCGCGGCATGCACGTCCGCCAGCGTCAGGTCGTATTCACTGGCGATCTCATCAACGCTCATACCAAGACGGTCGTGCCAGATCGCGATGTTTTCCACGGTGATGCGATGCCCGGCAATCCGCGGTTTTCCGCCGGCAACGCCCTCGGTACATTCGATGTGTTGGTCCAGCGTTCGTATCGTCATGCGTCGTCTCCTCGAATTTCAGGCCTCTTTAAGAAAGCCACCAGAGGCTTCGCGGGGAATCAGAAACAGGCTGATAAGAATTTTGAACGCCATTCGCCAAGATTGCAACCCTCCTGGAGGTTCACTGAATCATTCTCTGCCATTTTCCGCCTCTACTGCACGTTTTGGGGGAACGACGATCTGCGTTGCCGTATTCCGGTACGTTTTCCGCCTCAATCATCGTCGGCGACGGGGAGTGCGGATGGCCCGGTGGATTTGGCGGTACGGGATAAGCTGCCGTGGATACCTTCCAGGGAAAAGGCCCCCTGCAAACCCCTCCGTGGGGCCATTCGTGGCGACGAATACGCGAAAATGCTGTGATCTTGGCTCGCACGGTGAGCGCTCCGCTTGGTTGCCAAGGCAACCGAAACGCGACGCCAGACCTACCCCACGTCGCGACGCTTGGGCCGACCGGCAAACCAGACCCCACTTTCGGGCGGAAACGCGCCCACCGACCCACGTGTGGGCACGTAGGCGGCGATCTGGGAACTTTCTGCCGAACACCGCCCTCAGAGGGGTCACGCCTACACCACACCTACGCCCCGCCTGTGAACAGCCCACCGCCTCAGATCAGCCAGTTCGGGTCCCGCTCTGGGTCGTACCTGAAGGTCAGACCCGGTGAAATCGAGTTCCGTAGGTGGCGGCCGAGTACGGGATGCTCGTCGCTGATGCTGTCGATGGCGCGGGTGATCGCCATCGACACGTTCTTGCGAACTCGGTCCGCGTCGGTCTTCTCCCGCCTCCTACCCCCGAGGCCGGTCGCCCTGGCAATCTCCAACTCGAAGGCTTCCATCTCCGACTACAATTAAGCAATACGGCCAGCGTCATTACCCTGTTCCGCGTCTTCCAGGTCCTCCTGCAGTTCAACGTATCCAGCCCCAAACGCCGGAACATCGAGAAACGGTTGTCCGACTGGGCACGGAGCGCTGCATCGGGTAACCTGCCACGATGGACGAACCGCGACACATTGACAACTCGGAACGCGCAGACCGGCCGGGAAAGACCCGCACGTGGTGGCGCCCGCTGTTGGCGCGGTTGTTGGACCACGAGTTGGCTGCCGCCTACTCGGTGCGGGAGGAGGTGCTGGTCGGCAAACTGCCGTTGCGAGTCGATATTCTGCTGGTCCGTCGCGAAACGGGCGAATTGTCGGAGGCCAGCCGACGCGATCTGACCGTGCTGGTCCCGCTCCTGAACCGCTTCACGCTGATCGAGTTCAAAGGGCCGACCGATGCGTTGAAACAGGGGGACCTCGCGCAACTGGTAGGCTGCGCTTTCCTGTGGCACAGCCAGCAGGAGGCGAGTATTCCGCAGGCGGAGATTACCCTGATCGTCCTGGCGCCCGGTGTCAACGAAGCGGTTCGCGACGAGGTGCAGGCCTTCGGATGGCAGATGGGCGAGCACGAGGCCGTATAATTCAACAGTTGACGCGAACGGGCCACGGTCTGCTGTTGTGGTACGTCCTGCAGCAGATCGAGCAGTTTCGCAAAATGGGTAAGGAGTTTGCGATGCAGC
>PXBQ01000066.1 GCA_003566875.1 Spirochaetaceae bacterium
CAACTCTTGATGCTGAAACCATAGTACCGTATTCTTGTTTCCGTGGCAAGATATTTCGCGGCAGGGGCAAAAAGTGTGCCCGAAAGTGTGCCCAAAAAATTATCACCCATATCATTCACATCATCTGTTACGCTATATTTAGCGTAGATATACATACATATCACCTATATCCGGTGTAAACTGTGCTCATGGGCCATTCGGGACCGAGAGGTCGGCGGTTCAAATCCGCCCAGCCCGATTTGCCCCTTTCCGTTACACGCCTTCTGCCTTTCTCTGAGTGTTCCCCGTCGAGCTCAACGCCAACTCCGTTTGACAATCCGATCGGATAATGGTACCGTTCACTCCAATTTCGAAGTCGCGAAGGGAGAGAAGTGCCGGTCGTGTGAGGCACACACAAAAATTTATGGAAACAAGCGGAAAAAGAAAGAGTTCGCCGGAGAATAAGGCACAAAAAGTGAGCAAGGATTCTTCGAAGCCCAAGGATTCAAAGAAGTCACTCAAGAAGACTTTGGTCTACGCCTTCAGCCTCGCAATTCTGATCATCATAGTCGTAACGTTCATCGGTACTCCCGCTGTCTCGATGATGGCCGGTCCGGGGCGGTTCGTTTTTGGCCGGTACGGGAACCGCGAAATCCTGTACGCCCAAGGGAATTTCTTCCAGCGCCAGTACCAGGCGCTCGCAGCGCAGTATCGCGACTCACTCGGTACCGACAACATCGAACTTCAACTCCGCCTTCTCTGGAGGGAGGCTTTTAACCGCGCGGCGTTTCACGCAGCCGTGATGGTAGCCGCCGAAGAGTCGGGCCTTGTTGTGTCCGAGGACCACGTCGACCGCGAACTTGCCCAGCGTCCGGAGTTCCAGGAAGACGGACGATTCAGCCGTGAACGGTTTCTCAGAATGTCGAGTGCCGAACGATTCTCTCTTCGCAACTTCATCCGTGAATCCTTGGTATACGAGCTGTACATCGACGACTTGATCAGCGGATCCCTGACAAACCCGGCCGAGCTGGAGTTCGTCACGGCGATGGCCGAAAACGAACGCCAATTCTCGTTCGTGACGTTCCCATTCCAGGAATTTCCCGCGGAAAACGTTCGCGCGTACGCCGAAGATAACTCTGACCTTTTCCGTCGGATAAACCTTTCCTCGATTACCGTCCGAACATCGCGCGCGGAAGCCGAAAACATCCGGACTCAGGCTGTCGATCGCGTCGCGAGTTTTGAGGATCTTGCACGCAATCACTCCGAAGACCGGTACGCGACGCAAGGCGGTGAACGCGGCTGGGTCTACTACTACGAACTTGAACCCGACTTTGCGGATTCGGCGGCTCTTGAGCCGGTATTTTCGCTAGACGCCGGGCAGATTGGCCCCGTCATCGAGACCATTGACGGATGGGTCATTTACCGCGTCGAAGAGCCCGCCGAACCGTTTGATGTCGAAGGATCGCTCAGTGTAGTTCGACGGTACATGGATGCTTTCGAGCGAGGAATCATCGAAGACACCGTACGCGCGCGCGCCGAAGGGTTCCGCGCGCAGGCGCTCGCCGACGGCTTCTCCGAGGCGGCCTCCGGACTCGGTGTTGCGCCGAGCGAGACCGCGTACTTCCCGATCAACTACGGTAATCAGCAATTGTTCCGACGTGTATCTTCGCCGGCGGACGAGACATTCGCACGCGCCGCGTTCCAGACCGACTTCTTCATCGAAGCATTTTCGCTACCGACCGACGGCGTGTCCTCGCCGATCGTCGTAGGGGATTCGGTTAGGGTGCTGAAGCTACAGTCCGAAAGAACGGCAGGAGAGGACACGCTCGACGATGTGGAGTACGCCTTCCCGTTCATCGTACAGCAGTTCCAGTCGAATCAACTCGAGAACGCGGTTTTTGATCACGATCGCTTCGACGACCGGTTCAACGAGGTCTACAGCAGTAACGAGTTCCAAAGATTCCTTTTCGGCGGGTAGCCGCCTCAGGCCGATGCAGTCGAAACTGCGCCTGATTCCGACCCCCGAAGGCGACACGGTGGAGTACGACGGTATAGCGTTATACTCGCCGCAATCGCCTCGGATGTCCGCCGTGCGGCGCGCTCTCGCTGCAAGAATACTTCCGCGGTCAATCGTATACATTCCCTCCCCGGTGCTCGGTTATGGCGTTGCCGAACTCATCGATTCGCTACCCGAAGGCTGTCTCGTTCTGTGCCACGAACTCGACCCGGCTCTCGCAGCCTTGTTCAAGCCTCCCCCCGACGATCGTGTTTTTTGGGTGGTTGGCGATACCATTGGAGACTTTCTGAGGTCGCTCGATCCGCAACGTCTGATCCGGTTTCGGAGGGTCGTCCGTGTGACTTTGTCCGGGGGGTACCGGATCGCGCCGGAAAGGTATGGTAACGCGTACGAACAGATCGAACGGACGATCCGCACCTCGTGGCAAAATCGAATCACAACGACCGCGATGGGTCGACTCTGGTTCCGCAACCTGATCGCGAATCTCGCGCATCCGGGTGTTCGGTCGATCGATTCATACGCGGGCTCTGAGAAGCCCTGGCTCGTCGTCGGAGCGGGACCGTCACTCGACGCCGTGATCCCGACTATCGCTTCGATCCGTGATCGTGTACTGCTGATCGCAGCCGACACGGCGCTCGCCGCGCTCGACGCGCATGGTATCACGGCCGACGTCTGCGTCGCCGTCGAGGCGCAGTCGGTAAACCTCGACGACATCACGACGACACAGGTCCGACCGCGCACGGTCTTCGCCGACACGACCGCGCACCCGGCGTTCGCCCGGCAATTTCCTGAAGACGGCCGTTTTTTTTTCTCGTCGCGATTCACAGACCTCGCGTTCCTCCGGCGGTTTGAACCGGTCATGCCGACGTTTCTCCCGGCACTCGGTTCGGTCGGCG
>PXBQ01000399.1 GCA_003566875.1 Spirochaetaceae bacterium
CGACAAAACCGTTCCGCCGGAGATGGTACGCAAGGCTCAACCCCGCGGCGCCTCCACCGGCCATCACAAAATCGTACGTGTCGTCCATGACGATTAATGTACGACGTCAGACGAATACGGTCAATTCGAGAATCCCACCTTCGAGTACTCCGCCCGGCCTGAAATCAGCGTAGGTTTTCCGCACGAACGTGAAGCCTCCGAAAAAAACGACGCGTAATCATACTGTATGCGAAGCCGTTCACGATCGTTTCACCGTGTCCTCGCGTACGCGTTTTCCGGCAACTGTGTTGGATGTGGCCGCCGCACCCCGGACTCGTTCGTTATAGGTACAGATCTCTGCCTTAGGTGTCTGTTCTCGATGCGCCGCGAATCCGCCCCACGCTGCGTCCGGTGTTCAACGTCGCTCGTATCCGAGATCGATACATGCCTCCGGTGTCGAGACCGAACCTACGCGTTTGAACGGAACGTCTCTTTGTATCCGTTCGAAGGTGTCGCGCGAGCCGTCGTGCTCGCGTACAAGTCCGGCGGCCGCAAGAATCTCGCACAGTTTCTCGGGAGAGTTGCGTATACGGCGTGGAAAACCGAGTACGCGGGTATTCCGGTCGTACCTGTGCCTGCGCGCCCGGCCGCGTTACGGAGTCGCGGGTGGGACCCCGTCGATCGAGTGTGCCGCGTTCTTGCGCAAAACGGGGTACCGATCGAGCGGTGCCTACGCCGCAAAAACGCGCGCGCCCAAAAGACTCTCTCGATAGACGAACGCACGGCGAACATGCAGGGTGTATTCACCGCGACGCGAACTCCTCCGAAACGTGTCGTCGTTTTCGATGACGTTTTCACGACCGGTTCGACTGTACACAACTGTGCCGAGACTCTGATCGCCGCCGGTGCGAGGACCGTCTACGTCCTTACGCTCGTGCGCGAGACGTAGCCACAAACCGATCGGCTTTGTTTTTCGTCCGTCATTGACAGCAATTGGTATATTTGTTAGTTTAAACCCACAGTATGATGAATCTTCGGCTTATGAGGGTCCGCGAGACTCTCTTTTTTTTGCTCGTCTCAAACAAAACGGCCGAGGGTCGGATTCGGAGGGGTATTGAGCACAGATAACGGGAGTTCTCCGGCTGAACTACTTTTCCCGGTACTCGAAGCGATGGGGTATCGTGTCGTCGAGATCACCTCGCGACCGGTTAAGGGGACGCTGCACGTCCACATCGTGATCTACAAGGACGACGGCGTCGGAGTCGACGACTGTGCGACCGTACATCGGACTGCGCTATCGCGAATCGAAGTGTTGTACGGCGAACGCGACGTGCATCTCGAAGTTTCTTCGCCGGGCATTGACAGGCGCCTCAAAAGCACGAGAGAATACAGTGTCTTTGTCGGCAAGGGGGTTACCGTTTATCTGAGGGACGGAACGCAACTCGGTGGAGTTATTCGGTCCGCCGGTTCGGATTCCGTCACGCTGCTGTCGAACGGTAGAGAAGTGACGCTTTTTTTCAACGAAATTCAGAAAACTAAACTTGACGATTCTCAGGAGGTCGGTTGAAACCATGGCATCGGGCTTAAGCGACGCCATCCGAATGCTGATTCAAGATAAAGGCATTTCGGAAGAGCTGATCCTCAGGACAATAGAAGAGTTCCTCCTGGCTGCGTACAAGAAGAAATTCGGCAACGCAGATAACGCCGTCGTGAAGTTCAGCGACGACGGAACGGAAGTCACCCTGTACGCGCAAAGACAAATCGTCGAAGACGTGTACGATCCGGTTTCGGAGATCGAACTCGAGGACGCCCTGAAACTCAACGACGACTGCGAGATCGGTGACGAACTGCTGATCGAGATCGACCCGAAAGAGTTCGATCGCGGCGCCGTTCAAAGCGCCAAGCAAAAGGCGAAACAGACGCTGCGGGAGATACAGAAAGATACGCTGTACTCGGAGTACAAAGACAAGGTCGGGGACATGATCATCGGGTATTACCAACGCGAGAGAAACGGTAATATTTTCGTCGACCTCGGCAAGACCGAGGGACTGCTTCCAAAACGATATCAGTCCCCACGCGAGATCTACCGCGTTAACGATCGCATCAAAGCTTTGATCTATGAAGTAACCAAAGCGCCTGCCGGTTTGCAGATCATTCTGTCGCGTACCCACACTGACTTTGTTCGACGAGTTTTCGAACTCGAAGTACCCGAAGTGTACGACAAAACCGTCGAGATCTTCAAAATCGTGCGGGAACCTGGTTATCGCACGAAACTCGCGGTGTACTCTAACCGTGACGACGTTGACCCGGTCGGTGCGTGCGTCGGCCTGCGCGGAGTGAGAATTCAGGCGATTGTCCGCGAACTCGAGGGTGAAAAAATCGACATCCTCAAGTACGACAACGATCCTCGTGAGTTCATCCGGAACGCTCTGTCGCCCGCCGAAGTCAGCCAGGTCGTCATCCTCGACGAGGCAAAACGACAAGCCCTCGCGGTCGTCCCCGATACGCAGTTGTCGCTCGCGATCGGCAAACAAGGTTTGAACGTGCGGCTCGCGAATCGGCTCGTCGACTGGAATATCGACGTCAAGACGCTCGAACAGTTCGACGAGATGGATATCTCGGCCGAGTCGAAGAGGGCCGTTTCGGCGCTGTTCGGTGACTACGACGACGACGAGGAGATCACCGCTATCGCCGAGTTGCCGGATATGCCGACTCGCATTACGGACCTGCTGAAGGGTCGCGGCATCGAGATGATCGAAGATCTCGTAACGCTGAACGATGACGACCTTTTGAAGATTGAAGGTCTGTCGGCCGACGACATTGCCACGATCCGGCGGATCGTGACCGAAAATATCGAGATCGTCGAACAAGACGACGAGGATGAACTCGAAGAGAAAGACGCCGACGAATC
>PXBQ01000326.1 GCA_003566875.1 Spirochaetaceae bacterium
ACCGAACCGATTCCGACCTCCAGGAACGGATCGATAAACGACGTCGAACGGAAGAGGTGGTATACCAGGTAGAAGTTGACGTCCATATCGACCAACTCGACCGGATCATTCTCGAATCCGACCCACGCCGGCTCCCAGAAGCTCATGTTCAGCGCGCCGCCGACGCCGAGGTTTCGGCCGAGGAGCTCGATCTGGCCGCCGTAATACACGCCTTCGCCGCTTCTGAATTGATCCGCGATCGACCGACCGTCGCTATCGCCCCACTCCTCCTCGGAGTAGTACAAAGATCCGGACGCTCCGAGCGTCAATCGGATCTGCCCAAACGCTACCGATCCGACGAGGATAAACATTGCAATAAGAATTGCCGCTTTTTTCATGAAAAACTCCTGCTCACGATCTATACCGCATAACAATACCACGTTTTGTGCATTCGTCAAGGTAATCGGGAAAACTCTTGACACTTTCGATCCCCGCCGCGTACCGTAACTCGGCATGCGCGAGTACACCGACGACTCCGACGAACCACTCGAACTGAACATTCGTCGAGTAATCGAACAAAAAAACCCGGCTCTTTTCACTGCCCTCCCCGAGTTTGCGCTCAAGTATCTCGAGCGGATTACGCACATCACCGAGTTGAACAACGGGCTCCGGAAGCTCCACGAGTATCGGGGCATCGCGTTTGCACGCGAAGTCATGGAGTACCTCGATGTCACGGTCGAGACGGTCGGCACCGATAACCTCAGATCCGCCGACCGGCCGATCGTCGTTGCGAACCATCCCCTTGGAGGGCTCGACGGAGTAGCGTTGATCTCGATCGTCGGATCCGTCTTTCCGAATGTACGTGTTCCGGCGAACGATATCCTCATGAATCTGCCTCACCTCCGCGAGGCTTTCATTCCCGTCAACAAACACGGCTCCAATCTCGAGAACCTCGCGGCGTTCAACCGCGCATTCGAGTTTGCCGAGGCGCTCGTGCACTTTCCGGCCGGACGCTGTTCACGAAAAAAAGCCGGACGGATTCGCGACCTCGAGTGGCAGAAAAGCTTTGTCGCGAAAGCACGCGAATACGACCGAACGGTCGTACCGACGTTCATCGAAGGAGAAAACTCCGGTTTTTTTTACGGTCTTTCGCGGACGCGTCAGCGCTTCGGCATAAAGGCAAACCTCGAGATGCTGTATCTCGTCGATGAGATGTTCAAACAGCGGGGGCGACGGATTCGAGTCGTGTTTGGGCGCCCGATCGCCCCGTCGTCGTTCGCTCGCGGAACATCGGCGGGCACGTGGGCCACGCGCGTGAAGCGACACGTATACGGACTCGGTACAGACCCCGGCGCTGTGTTCAAGACTCAGTAACATGAAACACCTGACAAAACGTTGACAACTCGATTCCTTCATCGTATACTCCCAGTGTATTAGTCTTATAGTACAATTCTGGGCGAGTGCGGACCGAATGCGATGAGCACGATGGAAAAGCCGAAAATGGAACAGAAACCGAAAAAAGGCCCGATCAAGATCGCGCTCGACCCGACGACCGGGATCCCGTTTTACCGGCAGATCATCCTTCAGATCGAGATGGCGCTCGCCGACGGAAGGCTCACGGCAGGCACGCAGTTGCCGACGGTCCGAGGCCTCGCGGTCGACCTACAGGTCAACCCGAACACCGTTGCGCGCGCGTACAACGAGCTCGAGATACGTGGACTCGTCAGCACGCAACACGGCACCGGAACGTTCATCAGCGACAAGACCGTGACGATACCGGACGTCGAACGCGAGCAGATTCTGTCGCAGTTAGCCCGAGGCTTTGTGAGTCAGGCCTCGTCGTACGGCTTCACGGTCGAGGATATCGTGAAGCACCTCACCGATTATAGGGAGCAGGAGAGAAAATGAAAACGACCGGATCGCAATTCGGCAGAATAAAAAACCTGCCGAGAATTGAGCTTCCAAAGCACTTTTCGTTCTCAACGTTGTCCGCGGCCGTGCTCGCGGTGTTTTTCGCCGGGGCGCTCGCCGCGCAGACGTTTCTCGGGCCGGGTCTCACGGCGAACGAGGTAACGATGCTCGCCGGAGCAGTCGTCGGCTCGGCGGTCGTTCTGGTCTTTCTTCCGTTGTGGCCGGTCGTGTTCGCGATGATCATCGCACTGTGGGCGGGAATGCAGTTTCACGTCGAAACCGATCTCGTCGCAGCGCTGATCCCGATGAGCCTCGGGCTGCTCGTCGCTCCGTGTTTCCAGATCGTCGACCAATGGGACAAAGTCGTGATTCTGCGACTCGGACGGTTCAAACGCGTTTTTGGGCCCGGACCGTACGTGTTATTCCCCGTGATAGACACCGTCGCGCGTTTCGTCGATATGCGGATCCGTGCGACCGACTTCTCGGCCGAGAAGTCGCTCTCGAAGGACACCGTCCCGGTTCACGTCGACGCGCTCGCGTTCTGGATGATCTGGGACGCGCAGAAAGCGATCCTCGAGGTCGAAAACTACGTCGATGCGGTGACGCTCTCGGCGCAGACCGCGCTCCGCGACTCGATCGGCAAGAACGATCTCGCGACTCTTCTGAGCGAGCGCGAGCGCCTCGGATCGGAAATCCAGTCGGTACTCGACGCAAAAACGAGTCCGTGGGGCATAACGATTCTCTCGATCGAGTTCACCGAAGTCCTGATCCCGAAGGAACTCGAGGATGCGCTCAGCAAGCAAGCGCAGGCCGAGCGCGAACGGCAGTCGCGCATCATTCTCGGTTCGGCCGAGGTCGAGATCGCGAAAAAATTCGAGGAAGCCTCGCAACAATACAAAGACAATCCGACCGCATTCCAGCTCCGCGCGATGAACATGATCTACGACAGCATCCGCACGCACGGCTCGATGGTCCTGGTCCCGAGCTCGGCGATCGAC
>PXBQ01000327.1 GCA_003566875.1 Spirochaetaceae bacterium
ATCCTTCGCAGGCTGGTCCATATGATACCGATCCTGCTTTCGGTCATCGCGATCGGCTTTTTTCTTATCCAATTGGCGCCGGGCGACATTTTCTCACAGATGGCGATGGATCCGAACATCAGACCAGCTGATCTCGAGCAGTTCCGACGAGATTTTGGGCTCGATCAAGCGTGGTACGTCCAGTTCCTGCGGTATATCTGGAACGCGCTGCGCGGCGATTTTGGCTTTTCTCAGACGATGAAAGCACCTGTTTTTGTTCTGGTGCAGCAGCGCGCCGCTGCGACAGTTTTGCTTTCGCTGACCGCGCTGGTGCTCGCGTGGGGATTCAGTATACCCGTTGGCGTGATCGCCGCGACGAACCAATATAAGTTTTCGGACCAGTTCCTGTCGTTTTTTGCGTTTATCGGTCTCGCGATCCCGAACTTCTTTTTGGCATTTTTGTTTTTGTACGTCGTCTCGACGTACAGGCTCCCGTTCCCGATCGGTGGTATGACCAGCACCGATCATGGCCTGATGAGTTTCGGCGGGAGAATTCTCGATATCGCGCGTCATATGTTCATCCCGGTGATAGTGCTCGGAACGTCGGCGATGGCGTCGCTGACGCGAATCATGCGCGCGAACATGATCGATATCCTGAATCAACAGTACATCGTCACGGCGCGCGCGAAAGGACAGAGCGAAAACAAAGTCGTGTACCGGCACGCGCTTCGCAACGCGATCAACCCGATGATCACTATTCTCGGTTTTCAACTCGGCTTTGTGATGTCCGGGTCGGCGCTCGTCGAGAACGTGCTCGCGTGGCCCGGCCTGGGTCGTTTAATCCTTCAGGCGCTTCTGACTCAGGACGTGTACCTTGTCGTCGGTAGTCTCGTGTACGGCGTCGTGCTTCTCGTGATCGGGAATCTGATCGCCGATATTCTTCTTGCGATTGTAGACCCGAGAGTGAGGGTAGGGTGATGAGCGATTTGACCGGCGCCGGACACGATCAAGACGGCCCAACCGGACTCCCGGTTGACGATAACGCGGCCGAGGCCATTTCCGGGACGTACGAGAAAGACACAAGCGCGCGCGAGGGCATCGGCGACAAGTCGGTCTCGATGTGGTCGGTGTACGTCCGGCGATTCCGGAAGCATACGCTCGGCAAGATTGGGCTTGGACTTCTTGCCGCGATGTACCTCGCGGCGTTGTTCGCCGACGTGTTGTCTCCGTTCACGATGACGTGGATGAACTCGCGGAAACCGTATCATACACCGACGCGCATCACGTGGATGTATACGCGTCCGGACGGGAGCCGCACGCTCCGGCCGTTCGTGTACGAACAGACGATCACGAACATCGCGTTTCGCGAGTATGGCATCGTACCCGAGCGGACGATTCGCGCGATCACGATCGAGACCCGGATGTTGGCGAACGAGTTGCGCGCGATGTCGTTCGATCGTGACCCGGCGGTTCGCCGGACGCACCTTTTGACCGAGGTCGCGCGGCACTATCGCGTGCCGATGACCGATCCGATGATGGACGGGCTCGCGGCCGCGATCGAGCGGCTCGAAGCGGACGCCGATCCGGACGCGGTACACCGGTTCTCGCTCGGAACGCGCGTCGTCGGTGAAGTCGAGACCGAGCTTGAGATGTACCTCGTCAAGGGCAACAAGAACTTCATCGAGTTTTTCGGGAAAGGGGTCGTGTACAGCTTCCTCGGGTTGTTCGACGGTCACCGCAGACTCGTCGTCGCGCCGACCGGAGGTTTTTTCCCGCTCGGGACCGATCACCTTGGGCGCGACATTCTCTCCCGGTTATTGCACGGGTCGCGATTGTCGCTCTCGGTCGGACTGCTCGGCGCCGCGATCACGTTCGTGATCGGCTTGATTATCGGTGGAATCGCGGGGTACGCGGGAGGACGCGTCGACAACGCGTTGATGCGTATGTCGGAGATCGTTATTGCATTTCCGTCGTTCTACCTGTTGCTCGCGCTGCGCGCGGCGTTTCCGCCGAACCTCACGTCGGTGCAGGTGTACCTTCTTATTGTAATAATTCTTTCGCTCGTCGGGTGGGCTGCACTCGCTCGTATCATCAGAGGTATGGTGCTCTCGATCAAGACCGAGGATTTTGTGCTCGCGGCGCGAACGCTCGGGCTGTCGCACTGGAAGATCATCCGGAAGCACGTCCTGCCGAACACGATGTCGTTCGTGATCGTACAGCTTACGCTCACGATTCCGAGTTTCATCCTCGGCGAGTCGGCTCTGAGCGTGCTCGGGCTCGGGATATCTGAGCCGCAGTCGAGTTGGGGCCTGATGCTCTCGGTCGCTCGACAGTACCGGGTTGTGCGTGACTTTCCGTGGATCCTGGTTCCGGGATTCATGATCTTTCTCGCGATTCTGGCGTGGAACTTCTTCGGCGACGGGATCCGGGACTCCGTCGATCCGCGTAGCAAGCACTGAAAATCCCGAGATGAGGAAGACTCATGGATAAACTGCTCGAAGTGAAAGATCTTCGGACGTATTTCCACATGCACGGCTACGTCGTGCGCGCCGTCGACGGCGTGGATTTTGACATAGCGGCCGGTGAGACGCTCGGCATCGTCGGCGAGTCCGGGTGTGGAAAGTCGCAAACATCGATGTCGATTATGCGACTCGTACCGAATCCCCCCGGTAAGATCGAGGGGGGCAAGGTGTTGCTCGACGGCAACGACATCCTGAAGATCCCCGAGACCGAGATGCGAAGGATCCGCGGCAACCGGATCTCGATGATCTTTCAGGAACCGATGACGTCGCTCAATCCGGTCTTCACGATCGGGTACCAGATCTCCGAAGGTCTGATGCTGCACAAGGATATGTCGAAGGACGATGCCCTCGTCGAGAGTGCGCGCCTGCTCCAGACCGTCGGGA
>PXBQ01000137.1 GCA_003566875.1 Spirochaetaceae bacterium
CCGTATCGGGTGCAAAACCGACGTCTACGACGTCCTCGGACTCCCGCACGATGAAGGATCTCTCGTATCCGAACCCGATACGCGTGCGGCCGGCTCGGTCGAACCGGCCGGTGAAGCTCACGATCACCGGCCCTGAGTCCCAGTCGTGCCGTCGATCCAGGCCCGGCAGCAGAGAGAACGACCACACCGTCTCATCACGGCGGTCGCGCCGATGCCAGTCGTACACGCGGAGATCAACTATGTCTAACTCCGCGAAACCCGGCGGCAACGCGGCGAGCGGCGTCTCCGCCTCTCCATCGGGGATAGCGGGGCGTTCCGGTTCGGGTGCATGCTCCTCGACGGGATCGCGAACAACACCCGGCCCGGGTTCGGGCTCCGGAGCGATGTACGCGAACTCAACGCGATGCGTGCCGCGTTCGGTCACGAGAATCTGATGCACCGCGATCGTCCGTCCGGCGAGCGGGCCGGCCGTCGCGACGACCTCGACGCGCCTCTCGCCGACCAACACGCGATCCACCCTTTCGACATCACGCCCGACGAGGCGACCGTCGATAAAAACCGCGAACCGGGCGTCCGGGTCTCCGACGTTCTCGAGCGAAACGGTTCCGAACGCGATTCTCTGGCCCGTGAGCGCCCCAAGGATCTCGATCGAGATCTCGTCGGCGACGTCGAACGTCTCAAAAACGGTATCCGCGACTGCGTCGCGCCGAAGGACGATCTCGCTCGTCTCGCGGCTGTACACCGAAAGGGAGAACTCGGTAGCGCCGTCGGCGCGCCCTGAAACCGAGCCGAACACGACGTAATCGGCCCCGAGCGACTCTGCGTACGATCCGACGCCGTCGCTCGTCACAGCGACGCCCGGTCTCTCGTCGCGCGGCAGCACGACGTACTCGTCGAGCAGCACGAGCGTGAGTTCGACGGTGCCGGCGATCGCACCGGCCAAAGCGGCCGAGCGCGTGTCGCCATCGGGCGACGCGGGAAGCGCAACCGCGATCCACGGACGCGTCACCGCCGCGCGGTCGACCGTCTGCGCGAACGCCGACAGCGAGGCGCATACCGCGATCACAAAGCCAATAACTGCCGTCGCGTGCGCGTGTCGAGATCGGGGATTCATCGTGTGCCTCTTGCGTTTTCTTTTATTCTAACGGAGGCCGGCGAGTCGCTCAAGGCAGAAATATGCTCACGGAGACAGCCGATTGAACCGCTCGACTCCCCGTGCAGCGTCCGAACTGCCGAACGGCGACGCTCGCTTTGATCGATCATCTCGCGGGCGGTTGCGGTCACAAACAACGGGCTGCCGTGCCCATCGGTGCGAGTCGGCCGTTGGGTTACTTGACGGATGCGTTCTCCGCGCGTATTATGAAATACGCTATATTTATCAGCGTTCATCATGAAAATCGCTGTAATACTTGGCGCATTTTTGTTAACGGAGGCATCGTTTGGCCCGCGCTTACATCGGACGCGTCATCGATGTTCGGCAGACCCTATCTGAGCGGTCGCTCTTTCTTTTTGGACCTCGTCAGACGGGTAAATCGTCGTATATCCGCGAGCAACTCTCAGAGATCGTGGCAATGTCGTGGAACCTGCTTGACCGTGGGCTGTACCTTCAGGTACTCGCCGATCCAACGCTGCTCAGAAAAGAGGTGGAAGCACGGAGCCTTCGGGATTGCGTGATTTGCATCGATGAAATCCAGAAAGTGCCCGAGTTGCTGGATGAAATCCACCTCCTCATCGAGGAGCGTGGCATCCGCTTCCTTTTATCCGGTTCGAGCGCCCGCAGGCTGAAAGCGGCCGGAACCAACCTGCTTGGGGGACGCGCGAGAACCCGTAACTTTCACCCCTTTGTCTGGCCGGAGTTGCGGGAGCGTGATTTTTCGCTGGACAAAGTCATGGAGCGGGGCCTCGTACCACCGCACTGGCTTTCCAGTTCGCCCGATGAAGACCTGGCGGCCTACGTAGATACGTACCTTACGGAAGAAATCGCGGCCGAGGGTCTGGCACGAAACCTTCCGGCATTTGCGCGCTTCCTGCAAACCGCGGCCGCAACCAATGCCCGGATGCTCAACTACACAAATGTCGCCGGAGATGCCCAAGTACCGCGCCAAACCGTAAAGGACTGGTTTGGCATTCTCACAGACACACTGTTGGGCTACGAACTCCCGGCCTGGAAACGTAGCACAAAACGAAAATCCATCGAGACAGCCAAGTTCTACTTCTTCGATCTCGGAGTCGTCCGCGCGCTCAGACGGCTTCCACCGCCCGTCCCGGAGAGTTCGGAATATGGCGACTTCTTCGAACACTTCATTTTTATGGAGCTCCGCGCGTGGATAGATTACCATAAACCAAGGACGCTTCTGTCGTACTGGCGATCGACGGCGAACCACGAGGTCGACTTCATCCTGGACGACGAGGTAGCCATCGACGTGAAAGCGGCCATCCGCCCCCAGGGCAAGCACCTATCCGGCTTGCGCGCGCTGCGAGAGGAAGGAATGCTAAAACGTTTCATCCTCGTTTGCCGGGATGAACGCCCGCTGCTGATCGATGGTATCGAGGCGATGCCGTGGCGGTACTTCCTGGATGAACTGTGGGACGGCCGAATCCTGGGCAGGTCATGACCGGCGCCGGATAAGAGACGTCGAACCATGACTCAAGATCGCTTCGTCGTCACCTCCGATTCGCCGATAGACACACATACCGTCGCGTGCAAGACTCGACGGTACGGAGGCAGCATGGCGGAGACACGGAACACAATCGAGCTATCGGATCCCAGTGCGCCGGATCCCAATGCGTCGATAAGCGCGGAACGCGGCGTGATCACCGACCGGCGGCACATCTCGCTCGGGAGAGAGATTCCGACCGAGTCGTACTCGGATCAGCCGAAG
>PXBQ01000001.1 GCA_003566875.1 Spirochaetaceae bacterium
CGGCGTTCGCGACCAGGACGCCGATCGCTCCGAGCCCCACGACGCCGAGCTTCTTGCCGAGGATCTCGGGACCGGCGAAACGGGATTTTTCTTTTTCCACCGCCGCGGCGACGTCGACATCAGTACCCGCGAGAGACTTGACCCACGCGATGCCCCCGTGGATGTCGCGTGATGCGAGTAGCATACCGCAGATCACGAGTTCTTTGACGCTGTTCGCGTTCGCCCCGGGCGTGTTGAACACGACGATTCCGCGTTCGCTGCAGAGATCGACCGGAATGTTGTTCACTCCCGCACCCGCGCGTGCGATCGCTCGCACCGTTCGCGGAAGCTCGGTCGAGTGCAGGTCCGCGCTGCGGACCAGAATCCCATCCGGCTCATCGGCATCCGTCGAGACCGTGAAAAGTTCAGGATCGAACTGGGCAAGCCCCCGTTCGGAAATTTTGTTCAAAGTTTTGATCGTGTACATCGTACTCTCCTTCTTTGTGTCCGTGGCCGGTGTTCATGTCCAGTCGATAATCTTCAAACCGAGCTCGGCCAACTGTCCGGGATCCACCTCGGCGGGTGAATCGTCCATAAGCGATACCCCTTGGGTGTTCTTCGGGAACGCAATTACCTCGCGGATGCTCGTCTCTTCGGCCATGATCATTACGAGGCGGTCGAGGCCGGGCGCGATTCCGCCGTGCGGCGGTGGGCCATACTGGAACGCCTCGAGCAGAAAGCCGAAGCGCCGGTGCGCCTCTTGCTCGTCGAATCCGATGATCGAAAAAACGCGGCGTTGTAGCTCCGGGTCGTGGATCCTGATCGACCCCGACGCCAGCTCAAACCCGTTACAAACGAGGTCGTAGAGATCACCTTTTACCGCGCCCGGGTCGGACTCGAGGTTCTCGACGAACCTCTCCTGCGGCATCGAGAACATGTGGTGCGCGGCGTCCCACTTCTGCTCGTCGTCGTTCCACTCGAAGAGCGGAAAGTCGATCACCCACGCGAACTCGAACGTGCCGCGCGCGATCATGGCTTCACGTCGCGCGACGTCGAGGCGGACCGCGCCAAGCGCGGTACACGCGATGCGCCACGAGTCCGCGACCATGACGATGAGGTCGCCCGGGGTCGCCCCGACCGCGCGAACGACCGCGGCGGTGTCGTCGGAGAAGAACTTTGATACCCCTCCATCGAGCACGGCGCCGGATTCTCCCGGAGCAACTCTCATCCACGCGAGCCCTTTCGCGCCGTACGTCTTTGCGACATCCTCGAGCTCGGTGATGCGTTTGCGCGAGTACTCGGCTCCGCCCGGAATCACGAGCGCCTTGACCGCGCCGCCGTCTGCGATCGCCGCTCGGAAAACCTGGAAAGACGACTCGCGCGCTATCGCGGCAAAATCGGTGATCTCCAGTCCGACCCGGAGTTCGGGTTTGTCGCTACCGTACGTGTTCATCGCTTCTTCGTACGTCAGACGCTTAAACGGAGTCTGCAGGTGAACACCGAGTGCGTGCGAGAAGACGTGCGCGAGCATCGCTTCGACGGTCTCGAACACGTCCTCTTTCGAGACGAAGCTCATCTCGATATCGATCTGAGTATGCTCGATCTGTCGGTCGCCGCGGGCGTCCTCGTCGCGAAAACAGTGCGCGATCTGAAAGTACTTGTCGAACCCGCCGACCATGAGGATCTGTTTAAAGAGTTGTGGCGACTGCGGCATCGCGTAGAACTTTCCACGATGAAGGCGCGACGGAATCAGAAAGTCTCGGGCGCCCTCCGGCGTCGACCGGATCATTGTGGGTGTCTCGATCTCGAGGAAACCATGCCGCGTGAGGAACTCCCGGATTCGAAAGCTCGTCTCGTGCCGAAGCGCGATTTTCCGTTGCATCGAGAACGAGCGAAGATCGAGATATCGGTACTTCATCCGGAGTTCGTCTTTCGCGTCGCTGCGGTCCTCGATCATGAACGGAAGGGTATCGCTCTTTGCGAGCAGTACGATCTGCTCCGCCGCGAGTTCAATCTCACCGGTCTGCATCTCGCGGTTTCTCATAGCCTCGGGGCGCATTCGAACCGTTCCGATTACCGCCACGCAGTACTCGAGTTTGAGCGAAGCCGCCTGGTCGGCGAGCCCGCCCGGCGCATCGGCGTCGACCACAATCTGCATTATGCCGTAGCGGTCGCGAAGGTCAAAAAAATGCACGCCACCGTGGTCGCGAGTTCGGTGAACCCACCCGTTGAGCGTCACCTTTCGCCCGTCGTCGTGTGCGCCCAACTCACCGCACGTCGCCGAGCGTTTGTATTGTTCCATGCGGAGACTGTATCAATATGGTCCGCGAAAAGCAACTAACCTACCCCGGCGGCCACGAGAGCTTGCGACCTCCGAGAATATGGGCGTGCAGGTATTCGACCGTCTGTTGGCCGTCCTTGCCGATGTTGAAGACCACGCGGTAGCCGTTTTCCTCGAGCCCGAGTTTCTCGGCGACGCGCGCGACGCCCGCGATAAACGCGCCGGCGTCCGCGGCCGTGGCGTCCTTCAGCGACTCGAAGCCCCGTGCCCTCTTCTTGGGTATCACAAGAACGTGAACGGGAGCTTGTGGGTTGATGTCCTTGAACGCGAACACGTCGTCATCTTGATGTACGACCGTAGCCGGAATCTCACCCGCGAGAATCTTGTCGAATAGAGTTTCCATTCCTTGAGAGTACACCGTCGGCCGTTGAAACGCCAGGGTGTCATGTCTGTTAACCGGCGTGCTCTGTTACTGCACGTCGGTTTCGCGTCGGAAAAAAACGTTACCCCCGGACGAGTGACCTTCGATCGTGATCGGACCGGTGCCGTACGTGAGGCTGCGCGATGCGGTATTGCCGCCGACCCGAAGGACGCCACGGCTCGAGTTGAGGACAAACCGAATCGAGTCAAAGCCGTTCTGGAGCGTTACGTCGATGTCACCGGTGCCGCTGCGAAACGTCGAGTCGGCAGCGAGCGCTACGCGTGAGGCGGTGATAGCTCCTCCCGACGTCGTGACAGCGGCGCTCCCCCGGAACCCCGTGAACTCGACGTTTGCGTTGCCGGTGCGGACCTCGACGGCGCCACGAACATCCTCGATGTCCACGGTCGCGTCGGACGTCGTGACGGCGATCGTGCCGCTACTTTCGGTGATTCGTACCGCTCCGGTCGACGTCTGTACGGCTATGCGCTCCGATGAGATCCCCGTGACGGTCACCGAGCCGACGGTGCCGGACGTCGTGATCAGCGTGCCTCTCGGCACTAGAATCACGATGCGCGCATTGGTCGGCGTGCGCAGAAATCCGATCGGTTTTTTGACTCGAACGTGAACAGTATCGTTCACCATTTCGTGCACGATCGTGAATCCGTCCGGGATCGCCTCGGGCACGATGACGATGCCGGCGTTGTCACTCCCGCGTACGACGACGGAAAAAGTACCGGCGTTTACGTTCAAGGCGGCCGCGCCGGGGTACGATACGACTCCCGTGCTTGAGACGGGCGCAGAGCACGAGACGGCCACGGTTAGCAGCGCGATCACTGCCACGGTAAGCCGCGTAGCGGTGAAGCGAAAAATTGCACGGTAGGAGGGTGATCCCGATCGGTTTCTCATGATGCTCGAACTTCAGTATACGACGAATGTTCGAAAAAACCACGTCCAGGGCTACTAGTCCGCGTTGTTTTCACGCGAACTCCTTCGCGAATTTTTCCTGCACTCGGTGCACCCGAGTACGTGAACGTGTTTTCTCTTCTCTCTGTTGAACATGCGCGCGACGATGTACCCGTCGTCGGGAACGGTTTTTCGGCAGACCGGGCAAATTCGGGTTTTATTTGCGTTCGGCGGTCGACAGTACTTGCAGCCGAACATATGAACCAATGTGTCGTCGGGTTTTGTTTTAGCCCCTCGGTTGAAGACGTGTGTGTGGACGGTTTCGCCTTTGCGTAGAAGCTCACCGCACAACGGGCACGGCTTCAGGACTTCGAGCGACCGGCGCGTTCGATCTGCCATGTTGTTCGCCGGCGCGTAGTAGTCGGACCTTTTTATCCGAATAAGCGTGAAAAGCAGGAAACCGACTACTCCCGCGAGAACTAAAAGCACACCGATCTCGATGGGTCACCCTCCGAAAACTACGATACGTGGACAGTAGAGAGTGATCCGTCGATTGTCAATCGTCGCGAGGACCGATACACTTCACCAACCATGTCGTGTCTCTTCGTGGTCGCCACACCGATAGGAAATCTCAGTGATATTACGCTTCGTGCGCTTGAGACCCTCCGCGAGGTTGGTTTTATCGTGTGCGAGGACACGCGCCACACGCGAAAACTGCTCGTACACTACGGAATCGACAAGCGTGTCGTATCGTTTCACGCGAACAGCAAACCCGCCGCGGCCGACGCGATCGCCGCGCGAATCGTCGACGGTGAAAGCGCCGCGTACGTCTCGGATGCGGGCACGCCGTTGCTCAGCGATCCCGGCGCGGCGCTTGTCCGCGTTGTTCGCGCCGCCGGTGTGCAGGTCGTGCCGATTCCGGGACCGTCGTCCTTCGCTGCGGTCGTGTCCGCGGCCGGCTGGGACGGGAGTACGATCATGTTCGAAGGCTTCCTCTCGCCGAAACAGGGGCGGAGAAGAAAACGTCTGGCCGAGCTGCTCGCGCGCGACGAGGCATTTGTGGTGCTCGAATCGCCGTTCCGGATCATCAAAACGCTGCACGATCTGTCGGATCTGGCGCGCGACCATCAGGTTTTTATCGGGCGCGAGATGACGAAGGCACACGAGGAGTTTTTGGTTGGAACTCCATCGGAAATAGCCGACAATCTATCTGAGAGGCCTGCGGTGAAAGGGGAGTTTACGGTCCTTGTCGGACATCGCAAAAAGGTTTAAAATTATCCTAGTTTGTGTCGATATATTTGAGTGTAAGGAAGGCAACCGACGATGAGTATCGATCGCCTGGGTCCGGTGGATCCGGTACAGAGATTGAACAAGACGCACAAACCCGAACGTCCGGCCGAAAAAACGGGATCGGACTCGGTGTCGTTTTCCGAGGAAGCCAAACTCAAGGCGGACATCCTGCGGATGGATGCGCAAGTGCGTGACTCGTCGGACGTTCGAAACGATCGGGTTGCCGAGGTCAAAGAAAGACTACGGGATCCGTCGTACATAAACGACGCCGTCATCGAGGTTGTTGCCGATCGTATCATGGACATGTTCGACGTTTGAGACGACCGTGACTTTTTCGCGTGTCCGTGAGCTTGAGTCGAAATCGGCCGACCGAAACGGCAATAGCTTTGTTTAAACGGCAACGATAGGCTATACTATCGTTGCTTTTTTTTTCGACGCACGTTGTCGTGGTGCGATAATTCGATCGTCCAGATCATCTATAAGTGCGGCAATTCGGGGGAGCAATGGCGGAGTTCGAGTTTCATGTGCCTGCGTGTCTCGTGTTCGGCGCGGATAGTATCAATACGGTCGGCGCTCGCGCGGGCGAGTTCGGCTCGCGGGCGCTCCTGATTACCGAATCGGTTCTGTACGACGGGGGGCACGTCGAAAAGGTGCGCGACATTCTTCGTCGCAAGTCGATCGACTGCATCGTGTACGACGAGTTGAGTCCGGGCTCGACGAGTTCCGGGATCGATGAGATCGTCCAGCTCGCGCGCGCGAGTCAGTCCCAGGTGATTATTGGGATGGGCGGTATGCGCGTGCTTTCGGCTGCACGGTGCACCGCCTCGGCTGCCGCGACACGCACCGGGCTGACAGATCTGCTCTCCGGGCAGCTTCCGAATCGCGCCCCCGTGCCGTACATCGAGATACCGTCGTCATACCGAAACCACTTTATGCTCAAGCACGAGTGTGTCATTACCGACGACGTCACCCGCCACGCGCGCGTGCTTCCGTTGCCCGTCGGGGTTGTGAAGTACGAGCTCATCGATCCGAACCTCACGCTGTCACTCTCGCCCAAGTACGCTGCAGCGGTGATGCTCGACTCGCTGCTCGCGGCGATCGAGGGATACTTATCGACAAAGAGCACGTTCCTTTCGGACACGCTCTTTCTCCGCGCGATCGACATGCTCAAGGAGTCGATCGAGGGGATCGGCAAGAGCCCGAACGACATGCGGCATCGGTTGCGCGCGGCGGAAGGCGGACTGATGTCAGCTATCGGGCTCGGCGTGAGTAGCCAAGGCGCAGGTGGCGCGCTGAGCTACGCGATCAACGCGCGGTATAATGTCCCGAAATCCTGGATCGCGACCGCGCTTCTTCCTCATATTCTCGACCAGACCGCGACGGTCCGCCCCGTGAAGACTGGAAAAGTCGCGCGTGCTCTCGGTGAAGACATAATCGGGATCAACAACGCCGGGGAGGCCGGTCAAGCGTCGGTCGCTGCACGACGATTGCTCGGGCTGCTCGGCCTTCCCGGACGTCTGCGCGAGTTCGACCTGTCGATGGATGAAATGTACGAAGTGTGCGAGACCGCAGCGTCGTTCGAGATGATCACCTCGTCTCCGATGCCTCTCGGCGCGCAGGACCTTTTTGAGATTGTTAAACAGGCATTTTGAGACGCGACCGAGTGCGATAACATGATTCCCGTTGATTCCCTCCGCAGCATGCCCGAACGCACGCGATGGCGAAAAATGATCCGTGTTTTTTACCACTTCGAGAATCAAATCGGCTCGGATCTGCGCGCTGACCCGGATGTCTCGGACGACATTCGGCTGCCGGATGTCCATTACATTCATACGCTTGCGGCGATCGTCGCCGCGTCGGACTCGGTGCCGGGATTTGCGCGGGATGCCGCCGAAGAGCTCGGCGGCGTGGCCGATTATCTGTTCTCGATGCCGATGGACCGCGCGGACACACGCGAGCGGCTCGAGACGTTGTATCGAGCGATGAACGCCGTACGGCACGGGTTGATGTCTGTCGTCGGTGAGGAGGCGGTAGACTGGGATCTGCGAGACGACACCGGAGCGCTCGACGGAGCCGCTAGAACCGTTTTCCCGATCGCGGTGTATCTTGATGATTTGCGAAGCCCGTTTAACGTCGGGGCGGTATTTCGCGCAGCAGAGGCGTTCGGTGTGTCCGAGATAATCGTTTCACCCGCGACTCCGACACCCGAGCACGTGCGCACGCGGCGTTCGGCGATGGGAGCCGAGACGATAGTACCCTGGCGTGTTGCACCGTTCGACGAGGTTGCCGCGTTGTACGCTCCCATTATCGCTCTTGAGTCCGGCGGGACGGCAATCGGCGAGTTCGATTTCCCGGCCGGTGGGCTTGCAGTGCTCGGGTCGGAGGAGTTGGGTGTATCTTCAGCCGTTCTCGAGCGCGCGGACCGAGACCGATGTCGCGTCACGATCCCGATGGCGGGCGCGAAGAGATCGCTAAACGTATCGGTCGCGGCCGGGATTTTTCTGCACGCGTGGTACGCGCGACTCACGCGTCAGTGATGATCTCGTACTCAAGCTCAGCCGAGGCCTTGATCATCGCCGCGACAGGGCAGTACTTGGTGAGACTCAAATTTACGGCCTTCTCGATCTTCTCGCGATCGGTTTCGTTGCCTGTGAAGACGTAGCGAACCATGACTTTCGTGTATACGTGCGGATGCGACTCCGCGCTCTCGCCGTCGACCTCGACCGCAAACGACTCGAACGGCATCTTCATCTTGCCGACGATCGCCGCGACGTCCATCCCCGTACAGCCGGCCAAGGCCGAAAGGATCAGCGACTTCGGCGTGGGGCCGTATCCTTTGCCTCCCGACGACGCATCCGCGTCGACCGTCAGATCGTGACCCTGCAATCGGATATCGAACGCCAACCCGTCTCGATACTCAGCGCGTGTTCCGTAACTCATTATGCCTCCTGTGTAGTGATGTCAAAAACCGATCGCGCGCCCATTCACCTTTTGAGAGCAGAGCGAATTTCCGCTTCGTTGAACCCTACGATTACGCGTCCGTTCACGTCGACGACCGGCACGCCCGATTGGCCGGATTTCCTTTGCATCTCTTCAGCGCGGCGAGCGTCGCGCGCGACATCGTACTCGGTGAACGGGACCTTGATCTCCCGGAAAAAACTTTTCACCTTGGTACAGTAACCACAGCTCGGAGTAGTGTAGACAGTGATAGCCATATCGCCTCCCTTATATATAATAAACAATATATAAAGGATTGTGGCCGCAGTCAATTCGAGCGTACCGTCATCAGCCGAAAAAGGCGATTGGTTTGGAGCGCGAGGTTAACCCGCTTCTCGGGCGAACGCATTTTCAAGGCGTTCGCTCACGGTGCGAAACTGCGACTCGGATGCGATGCGGAATGTCTCGAGAATTCGAGGGTCAACCTGGTCAAAAGCGAGTTTCTTGTCGCGGAAGTTGCAGAGTGAGTTTGCGAGGTACACCGTGAACACCACTTCACGGTACTCGTTCGGCGCCTCGTGGGGCGTGTGGTGGTATTTTATGGCCGAGATGAGCGCGTCCGGGAAGTTCCACTTCTCCGCGATCAACGCGCCGATCTCCGCGTGGTTCAAGCCCCCGGCGAGGTCCTCGAAAAGGTCCGTCGGAATCTGTTTGGTTGTGCAGAAGCTCTGGATTTTGTCGATCAAGTCGGGGTGCACCGACGAGAATATGATTTTTCCCATGTCGTGGAGGATGCCGCCGACGTAGACGTCATCGAGAATATCTTTCTTTCGCGTGACGTTTTTGGCTATGCTGTACGCGTAGTACGCGCAGCGGTACGAGTGCTGCCACAGTTCTTTTGCGTCGGGGCCGTCGTTACCGAGTATCTTCTGCGTCCCGTACGAGTACAGGAGATTCCGCAGCCCACGCATACCGACCATCTTGACCGCTTCAACGATGTTGTCGACCTTCTTCGGAAGCATGAACTGCGCCGAGTTTACCACCTTCAATAAGTCGGCGGTCAGCGCTGGGTCGGTCGAAACCTGTCGAGCGATGGCGGAGATTTCGGCATCCGGGTCGCTGATCATCCCCTGAAGTTGCACAATGTTCTCGGGAAAGCGCGGCAGTGCGTCGATCTCGGCGACGATTTCCTGCGAGATCATCTCGAGATTTTCGACGCGAACTTTGGACATCGGAATCGTGACGCGCGCGACGGTTTCGCCGTTCTCGGTGTCGATATCGAACGCCTCCTCGTCGAGGCCGATCTTCTTCAGCATCAGGACCAGGATGACGATTCCGAGGCCTGCGCCTTCCGAGTCGTCGAGAACAGTCGTGAGCGCTTCCTCGAGCGACTCGAACGCACGCGAACGCGCAATTCGGTCGAACACGCGCATCTGCTCTTTCTGCGTGATCTCGGTGTTGTTACAGACGTAGAGATTCAGGTCGCGTCCCTTCGCGTGAAAAATGATTTTTATGTACAGGCCCGCATCTTTCTGGAGCTTGAGGTAGTGATTGATGTTGTCGAGCGTTTCCTGCTTGAAGGTCCGCATTCCGGTTTCGTACTCAGAGTCGTTTCCGAGAGCGAGTTCCTTTTCCTTGAAGTAGACACGTTTCGTGTTTGCTTTTTTTGCGTTGACGGCAAGTTCGCGAAGGCAGTACGACAGTGGATCTTTGAGCTTTTCCTGGCCCATTTCCTTGAGAAAAAGTCCGAGAATCTCATCGAGGTAAGCCTCGGTCTCGTGCGGAAGCGTATACGTCTTGATTGTCAATGGAATAGAATTTCGTGCAGCCTGGATAATCTTCTGCTTGTCTATCGCCTTCGGCATGACTTCTCCCCTTCGGACTTCCCCGCCTACATTACGTGTAACGGGCTCAAACGTCAAGGCTATCTTTAATTCCCTCCAAAATCCTTTATTTGCTGTGCCATTTCGCGCAGACGTTTTTCGACGAACGAGTTGACCGTTCCGATCTTGAACCGACCCTTCTGAGTACGTTCGCCGGCGACGAGCGACGTGAGAATTTCCATGCCTTCGTCGATCGTCTCTACGGCGTAGATGTGGAACTCGCCCCGTGCGAGAGCCTGTTGCAGGTCGGCCGACAGCACCAGATTCGGCAAGTTCTGACGCGGGATGATCACGCCTTGTGTCCCCGTGATACCGGCCTTTCGGCAAATCTCATAAAAACCCTCGATTTTTTCGTTAATGCCTCCGACCGGCTGAATTTCTCCCATCTGGTTCACGCTTCCGGTTACCGCGATGTCCTGGCGCAACGGGATTTCCGCTATCGCCGAGAGCAACACGTAGATCTCGGTCGACGACGCCGAGTCTCCGTCTACCTCGACGTACGACTGCTCGAAACAGACACTCGCGCGAACCGAGAGCGGGAAGTCACGCGCGTACTTCGATTGGAGGTATCCTTCGATGATGTAGACACCTTTGTCGTGGATCTCTCCCGAGAGACCGGACTCGCGTTCGATGTTCACGATTCCGTCGGTCCCCGGCGCAGCGCGGGCGGTGATCAGGATCGGGCGTGCGAACGAGTAGAAACCCCGATCGAGAATCGCGAGTCCGTTGATCCTTCCGATCGCCGAGTCGCGGACCGAGACGAGTAGTTCCCCCGAGAGAATCTGCTCATCGATTTTTTCTTCGGGCAGGTTGTACAGAAATTTTCTCTCGAACAGCGCGCGTTCGATCTCAGCCCGCGTGACTTCGTGTTTTCCGTCAAGCCGCGCCCAGTAATCGGCCTCCCGAATCAGGTCCGCTATGTACGAGAACTGCGTGCTCAACCTGTCGCGGAACTCCGACAGGCGGACGCCGTACTCGACGATCCGAGCGATACCGTCGTACGAGAACGAGAGCAGATTCTCATCGGCAGTGATCATACGGACGAAACTGATGTACTCACGCGTAGTATTGTCGGTTCGCGGCATCAGCGAGTCGAATTCCGCGGGAACCTTGAACAGTTTTTGGAACTCTTCGTCCATCGTGAAAAGTAGGTCGTACATCGCGTCGCTTCCGGTTACGATGACTTTTACGTCGATCTCGATCGGTTCGGGTTTGAGCGACGGGCCCGGTACGTTGAACGGTCCCGGAGTGTTCCGAATTTCGATCTGCCCGTCGAGCAGTGCTCGTTTGAGACCGTTCCAGAGATCGTCGACTCCAAAAATGTCTTCGCCGCGCAAGACGAGAAACCCTCCCGATGCCTTCACGAGCGATCCGGCGCGCAGCATCATGAACGTGCTCCGCGGCTCGCCTCCGTGATCCATCATCACTTCCTGCGACCCGAACAGCTTCGCGTAGTCGGGGTGGCTCTCAAAGATGATCGGCGAACCCGTTGTCTCCGCGTTATCGGCGACAATGTTGACGTCGAAACGCGCCGTGTACGGTTGGTCGTGCTTTTCCTGCTCCTCCGGCAGAAACTGTTCAAGGTTGGCGAGGATTTCCTCGAGAACCGCCGAGAGGTGTCTTTCGGTTCGCGCGTCCGGGAACCGCTGCTTTACCGCCTCGATTTCCCGCTCGATTTCGGGCCGAACGATCGCGATTTGCAGCTCCTTTAACGCCGATTCGGTTTCTTCCCGGTCGAGCCGGAGCTTGTGGAAAATACTGTTCATCTCGTCAACGAAGTGGTAGTATCGCTCCCGGATTTTTTTCCAGTGCGACTCCTGGATTTCTCCTGCGTGGACCCGTTTCTGAAGAGCGTCGAAGCTTGTGGTTTCGCCGTCTACTACCGGTGCAATATCGGTTCTCTGAGCTTCTTCGCCGTCGAGTTCGACCAGCGCAAACCCCTCGGTGTCGAGTTTCGACTCAAATTCCGAGAGAAGACGACTCTCGTCCCCCTCGGTTCTCATCAACAGCTCGTCGCGTCGCGTCTTGAACTGCACGTTTTCGTACACCATCTGCAGGTGCGTCGTGACTTTGCTAACCAACTCGCGCATGGCCGCGCGGAACGTCCGCCCCGCGCCGGGTTCGAAGTACAGGACGCGTGGTTCGGTCGGGTTCGCGAAGTTGTGAACATACGCGACATCGCGTAGCTTTTCCGGCGCTCGGGGATGGTTCGAGAGAATTTTGTGGATTGCTGTTCTCTTCCCGGTTCCCGGAAGGCCGACGACAAAGACATTGTAGCCCTTCGCTTCGATCCGGATTGCCATTTCGAGAGCCCGCGTCGCGCGCGGCTGGCCGATGATCTCAAACGGCGTTTGACTCCTGTCGAGGGTTTCAATTTCATCGGCGGATATCCCGAACGCGGTCGCGGCTGCCGGGATCTCGCGGATGCTGTACGGGTCGGAATGTTGGATAATCGGCGCGGGCGGCGCAGCCGTACGGTGTGACATACGGGTATAATACTGATTTCGGGTGGCGCATTCCACAAATTGGCTCACAAAGAATGCGCATACCGGTGGGTTCTGCAAAAATCTTTCTGGCCCTTGATCTTCGTGTCGGGCGCGTTATAATGGCCGAATGTTGCTACGCGATCTTGATGCGTATTTCCGGTCTGTCTTCGAGATCGACGCGCTGTCACGACTCGACTCGTCGATGAACGGGATCCAGGTCGGTGATACGGCGCGCGACGTTTCGACTGTCGCGTTCGCCGTGGACGCGTGTCGCGAGGTGTTTCACCGTGCGTCTGAGGCGGGCGCTGAGGTGCTGTTTGTTCACCACGGCCTGTTCTGGGGAGCGCCAATACCGGTGACCGGCTACTTTTTTGAGCGAATGAGGTGTCTGATCGAGAACGACCTTGCTCTGTACGCCGTGCATTTACCGCTGGACAAACACCCGGAACTCGGGAACAAAGCGGGAATGGCCGATGCGCTCGGACTCGAGAGTATCGAGCCGTTTGGAACGTACAAAGGCA
>PXBQ01000115.1 GCA_003566875.1 Spirochaetaceae bacterium
CGCACGCATCGACCTGATCGCGAGCCAGTAGTCGTGGTTTTTCGACTCGATCGTGGGAATGACTTGATCGAGTTTCTCGATCACGCGGGAATACTCTCCGGTCCGCAGGTAATAATCGGCTTCGGCGATCGCCAACCCGGTTTCGGACGACGGCGGAAGATCGTGCAGCGCCGCGAACAGCTCGCGAGCACCGTCGTAGTCGTTCTGCGCGAGTTTGATTCCGGTGATCAATCGCATCACCCCCACGCGCGCGTGTGGCGATGAATCCTCCGATGCCCTCTCCGATGCCCTCTCCGATGCCCTCTGGATCAGCGAGTACTGTTCGAGCGCCTTTTTCCCGCACAGGAGGCCTTTCTCGTACGCGCCGGCTTTCATGTTGTACGCGGTGAGGATGTGATACGCCTTCGCCGAGTACGTGAGGTTGCGTCCGGTAATCGCCAAGCGCAAAATGCGTTTCAAAATCTCGTCGGTCTCATCGGTGTTGCCGTTATTGAACAGAATCGCCGACTTGGTGAAAAGCAGTTCGATGATCGTATCGGTGTCGGTTTTTGCAGTCGTACCAAGAAGCACGTCGATGTGGTACACATACTCGAGGTTCACCGAGCAATCGGGTGCGTCGAGCAGCATTTTTCGCGCATCGTCGTACTCTTCGGCCCGAAGCAGGTGATGGAGCAGACGTGGGGTCTCGCTTGAGTTCCACTCGGTCATCGACGCGGCGATCATACGATGAAGGACTTTCTTGTTGTAGTTCAAAAGCGAGTCGTACAGCGCGCGCTTGAAGAGACTATGCTTGAACATGAACGAGTCTCTGTCTTGGATCAGGATGCCTTCGCGCAGGAAGAACGATATCGCCGACTCGACCACGCGTGGGTCCCCTTCGGTCGCCTCGTGCAGCCGAATCGCGTTCTCGAGCGTAAAAGAATGAATGAATACCGAGAGTTTCTTCAGAAGCCCTCTGATTTCCGGCTCGTACGCATCGATCGAGGTCAGGAAGATCGTCTGAATCGTCGTCGGTGCGGTCGTCGTCGTGGGAGTCGTAGACAGCGCGTTCGACTCGGCGTACCGCACAAACTCCTTGATGAACAACGGGTTCCCCGATGAACTCTTGATGATCCTGTCGCAGACGCCGGGCTCGAACGGCGCCGGGTGAAGCGCCTCGATCAGAGCGAACGACTCCCGTTCGCTGAGCGACGAGAGCGCGATCTGTCGCAAACCGGAAAAAACACGGTCCAGCTCGGTCACGGAACTCCGTTCGGTGAACAGGAAGAACGGCTTGAGATCGGCGTTCTTGAGGTAGAACTCGAAGAAATCGCGACTTTGTGGATCGATGTACTGGACGTCGTCGATGAACAGGAGGACTGGGTACGGGCTCCGCTCGTACTTCTTCATGATGCACTTCACAACCGCGTACATGAGGACAAACGACCGGCTCGCCACCTGCCCGGTCGAGCCGTTCCGCATCATCCCCGCAAAGTCGCGCGCGTTGCTCTCTTCGACGTCGAGCTTCTCGGTCACTGTTTTGACGATTTGTTCGGTGTCGGTCGTATCGACGCCGAGGTAGTTGATCAACAAGTCTTTTACAACGCCGAACTCGGCGTTCCGGTATCGCCGCGCCCGGGTGTACAGGATCACCGAGTCGAAATCAGGGAAACGGCGAACCTTCTTCGTGAACTCAACCGCAACACGCGTTTTCCCGATTCCGGCCTCACCGCTCAGGAAAAAACCGTTGACGGCCGTGGCGGAGTGCCGGAGGTAGACCTTAAGCATCGAATCGAGGACATCGGCGCGCCCGACAAAAGCGCCGTCGTCGCGGAGCGGATCGTTGTTTCGCCCTTTCACTTCGTACGCGGTGATCGTGTCGGACGTACCGCGTAACTTCAATTGAATCGGTTCGGAAAAAAGGAAATCGTTTTTGGATCGAACGCGCGTCGCGTTCGAGACGTACACCGTGTCCACCGGCGCCTCGGACTCGAGACGCGCGGCGACGCTCATCGCGTGCCCGGTCACGACGTCGAACTGCCCTCGTTTGCCGGTCGTGATCAACCCGGTGTTGATTCCGATCCGGAAACCGAGCGACAGGTTCGCAATCGGGAGCGCTTTTGTCAGGTTTCGGACATCGGACAGAAACTCGAGCGCCGAGTTGATCGCACGCGTCGGGTCGTCCTCGTGCATGCGCGGCGCGCCGAAGACCGCGACCAATGCGTCACCGATGTACTTCTCTACCATCCCGTCGTGCCGAACGACAATGCCTTCGAAGCGCGCGAATACCTGGTTCATGATCCCATCGATATCCTCGGGATCCAAACGCTCGGATAACGCGGTGAACCCTTTCATGTCGGCGAACAGCACGGTGACGTCCCGGCGTTCGCCTTCACGCAGGTTCCACTCGGCTCCTCCGGCGACGGGCGTTTCGTCCACCGACTACCGCCAATCCTCGAACAAGCGAGTAAGCTCGGCGCGAACCTGATCGAGCACATCCTCGTACTGGTTCTGTAGATTTCCCAGGTGCGATTGCAGCACCTTGTTGAACTCCGGGTCACTCGCGGGATCGATCTTCACGGCGTGGCCGTACTGCCGTGCAAGCTCCTCTTCGCGCTTGCGAAGCCGCGGTTCAAACTGCTTGCGCAACGCCTCGACGAGTTGCGTCTTCGACTCGAGGTAGCGGCGCATCAGCTCTTCGGTCTGCTCGAGCACGTTTGTCGCGGCTTTCGGGTCGCGCACGATATGCTGGATACCTTTCTTGACGACCGAGAAACGCGAAAGGTCGTCTTCGCCGGCCGGGAGCGCCACGAAAGTGATCAGCACCGAGTACATCCCGTCGCGGATTCCGAGGATCTGAGCGGCCGAGTAGTTTTTCAA